>JAZNDB010000115.1:0-7598 GCA_045587845.1 Faecousia sp. | reverse complement strand
CTCGTCAATCGGTTGATAACAAAGATTGAAATCTTTGATAGTACCAAAGACGAAAATGGCAAAAAGCACGTTCCTATTAAGGTTCACTTTATTGGTGTGGGCGTTATCGTAATTCCTGATGCAAAGATAATTCTTGAAACTTATGAAGCAATCCGCAAGAATCCGCCAAAAGTGGCGTAAATGAGAAATACGGCGTAGCCTTAATCGGCTACGTCGTATCTACATACCCCGACTGTCCTTAGCCATCTCTGGCTATTGCCTTCCGGGTTTTTACGATGGATATAATATAAAAATTTTAAAACTCTAAATAAAAATATCCTTTTCAAACGTCTAATGTGTAAAAGGAGGTGAAGTGGCAGTGAATAACGAGGAATTTGCGGTAAAGGTTGAATCTGTCAGAGCGAAGCTTTATAAGACAGCGCGCATATATCTGGGGAGTGAAACCCTGGCAATGGACGCAGTTGACGAGGCTGTATATAAGGCTCTGTGCGGCAAATGGAGACTCCGTCAGCCGGAGTTTTTTGACACCTGGATTACCCGTATTCTGATTAATGAATGTTACAATGAATTGCGTCGTCAAAAACGATATCAGTCATTAGAAGAATTGCCGGAAACTGCGGTGGAGACATTTGACTCACTGCCTTTGAAAGAAGCAATTCGAAAACTTCCGAGAGAACTGAAGGACGTAATAATCTTGCGTTATTTTGGTGGCTATACAGTAGCTGAAACGGCAAATGCCTTACATATTCCCGCGGGGACGGTTGCCACCCGTCAGAGAAAGGCGTTGCAGTTACTTCGGCTTGAACTGGAAGAGGAGGTGTCATTATGAATCGAAACGAAGAATTTGCGGCAATCCTTGCAGAGCTGAACCAGCCTGTCCGGGATTTGGAAGATACTCTGAATCGGGCATATAAAAGAAAAAAAAGAAAGACAGCAAAATGCATCTGCTGTCCTTTGGGGACCTTAACTGCTGTTTTCGCTACATTTGTTTTGCTAGTGAATTTTTCCACAACGGTTGCAAATGCCTGCTCACAGGTTCCTGTCCTGCGGGAACTGGCAGCATCGGTAATCTTTTCCAAATCCTTATCAAATGCTGTGGAAAATGACTACGTACAGAAGATAAATTTAGAGCAGACGCAAAATGATATTACTGCCAAGATAGAATATCTGATCGTGGATCAAAAGCAGGTCAATATCTTCTATCGATTAACCTCTGAAAAGTATAATGGAAAAAAAGATAAGCTAATAGCCGATCCTGTCATCAGTTGCGATGATGAAAACCTGTCATTCTATGTGTATAATCATATTACTGCTGAGGAAAATGGTGTGTTGTTATCCGCAACTGTTGACTTCACCCAAGGAAATGTGCCGGATAAATTACAATGTACCCTAAAGGTCTATTCTTATTATGAAGCTATTTCTCAGCAACCGTCCGATGGTAAATCCAAGTATTTGGCAGAATTGGAGTTTGATCTGAAATTCGACCCGCAGTTTACAGCCATCGGAAAAGTATATCCGGTGAATGAGACGGTGATTTTGGACGGTCAAAGTATAACCGTAACAAACATTGAGGTATACCCAACCCATTTGAGAGTGGAGGTTACGGAAAAAGAGGGTAATACTGCGTGGCTGAAGAGTTTGTATTTCTACATTGAAACGGACAAAGGCGAGAAGTTTGAGCCTGTTTCCAGCGGTGTTACGGCTACCGGTTCTGCAGATTCTCCCTCTATGGTCTCCTACCGGGCAGACAGCACCTATTTCTATGAGGCAGAGCAGTTGAAGCTTGTGATTACCGGCGCCAAATGGCAGAGGAAGGATATGGAAACCACCTACCTGAATCTGGTTACAGGAGAACACAGCGAGCTTCCTGCCGGAGTAGAATTTGAGTATATCCAAAAACAGGGGGATGACTGGTCGATAAAAATTCGGGATATTCCGGGGGAGAATGGCGAAATGCATATGACTTTCAGCGATGTGTATCTGGACTCGGCAGGGAACAAATATACGACCAATGAATACCGGATTACGATTGGAAAACTTAATAAAGACGGTAGCGTTCAATGTTTTTATTCTTTTGTAAAATTGCGAAATTATCCCTATAATGAGGTTTGGCTCACTCCTCAGCATTCCCATATCTGGACGGCAGAGCAACCGATTGAAATTTCAGTGCAATAAGTAAGCAAACAACCAAAGGGGCAGGTGATATATCACCTGCCCCTTTGGCTGTTGATCTAACATCATTCCTGTTCAAGAAGTGCCTTTGCTTTTCTTGCAACTACAATTTCTTCATTGGTATCCACAACAAAAATTCGTACCGGGCTACCGTCAATTGAAATGTCATCACTGCCATTTGCGTTAGCGTTCTTGTTTATATCCAACTGAACACCCAAAAATTCTAATCCGGCAAGGCTCATTGCCCGCACAGTATCACTCTTTCTGCCAATACCGCCGCCGAATACAATGCCGTCCAAGCCACCCATTGCAGCCGCATAAGCGCCGATGTATTTCTTGATGCCGTAAGCATAGGCCTTTAGGGCGTTCTGGCAGTCTACATTGCCGTTTTTAGCAGCTTCCTGAATATCCCGCAGATCGTTGGAAACACCGCCGGACAGACCAAGCAAGCCGCTTTTGCTTTGCAGCATCTTCTTGACTTCACTTAGTTCCATACCGCATTCTTCCACCAAATGGAAGATAATATACGGATCAATATCACCGATACGGTTGTTTTGCAGCACACCGCATTGCAGCCCCATACCCATAGTAGTGTCAATACTAGTACCGTCTTTCACTGCGCACAGGCTACCGCTGCCACCCAAATGACAACATACCAGCTTCAAGTCATTCCGTCCCATCTTTTCTGCTGTCCAGGTGGATAGATACTCTAACGATGCGCCGTGGAAACCGTACCGCCGGATAGCATGTTCCTTGCTCAATTCCAGAGGAATGGAGTACAGATATGCCTCGGGAGGCATATTAGCGTGAAAGGCTGTTTCAAAAGAGCCAATCATTGGTGTATCCGGCATCAGATTTTTAAACTGTCGAATGGCAGCAATATAAGGAGGATTATGGGCAGGGGCAACGGAGTTGAAGTCCGCCATAGCACGTAATACCTCTTCCGTTAAATACTGCACACCAGTCACACCTTTGGCGTGTACCACCTTAAAGCCTACGCAGGAAATCTCAGATAGAGATTCAATACAACCGCACAGCAGTTGCTCCAGCATTGCGCAAATTGCTTCTCGATGGGTGGGGAATACTGCTTCCTGATTCACTGCATCCCCGGTCAAATTGTTTTTGTGATAAAACAAAGATTTTTCAGCGCCTACACGTTCAGCGCCGCCTGCGCATAGCACCTTTTCGCCTGCGTTCATATCAAATAGCTGATATTTTAGCGAAGTGCTGCCAACATTGCAAATTAAAATATTCATAGAGTACTCCCTTTGAGTAGAGTGGATTCAGATTTTTCCTTTTTCTTAACAATACTTAGGAACAACACCAGTTCCACAGTAAAGGTTATGATCCAGCTAACAGGGAAGGATTGATACAGACAACCAAGCGTGTGACATTTGGGTATTTGGAATATGGTATATACCCAGGCAATGCGTAGTCCGCACGCACCCAGTAATGAAACAAACATAGGGATCAATGAATAGCCCAGTCCACGCAAAGCGCCGGTGGTGCTGTCCATACAGCCTAAAAGGACATAGAACAGGTTGATATAAGACATTCTGATTATTCCGTAGACAATGGCATCTGCGTTATCAGTAATATACAAAGACAGAAGCGTCTCACGAAGTATATAGATAAGCATACTGGAAGTGAAAACGATCACTGCCATACAGGCAAGACAGGTTCCGTATACTTTTTTTACGCGGTCGAATTTATGACCACCGGCATTTTGGCCAATAAAATTGACCTGTGTGGTGAAGAAACCGCCGGTGACAGAGGAGAGCAGTCCTTCCAGACTTTGGGCTGCGCCATTGCCAGAAATAATGGCTTCTGATCCAAAGGAATTGATGGAAGAAACGATAATCACATTGGATATAGCAAATAAAGAGCTGTTAATTCCTGCCGGCAAGCCAAGACGGAGCATTGCGCCCAGCTGTTTCCTGTAAATACGGATTTTCTTCAGAGATAGTTTGCATATATCTGTTCTGCGTGTTAGCGCAATAACGGCTAAAACAGCAGAAACTGCCTGAGATATGGCAGTGGCAAGGGCAACGCCTGCAACATTCATTCGAAACGCGGTAACAAAAATAATATTAAGTCCCACATTCACAACACCGGCAATGCTTAGAAAGAACAGGGGTAACCTGGTTTCTCCTGCGGCCCTTAAGATAGACGCGCTGAAATTATAGACCATATTAAAAATCATACCGGCAAAATAAATGCGCATATACACAACGGATAATGCCAAAACATTCTCCGGCGTACCCATCCATTTCAGAAATGTAGGAGAAAAATTAATGCCGATCAGGGAGACCAGACCACCGCAAATAATGGCGGTGGGAAGCGCAGTATGAACATAGCGGTGAACATCTGTCTCCTGCCGCCCGCCGATGGATCTTGCAACACATACGCCGGTGCCGATAGAAATTCCAATAAAAAAATTCACAATCAGATGGGTGAGGGAGGTTGTTGCGCTGACGGCGGCAACAGACAAACTGCCGCAGTATTGCCCCACAACAATCAGGTCAGCAGTGTTAAACAGAATTTGTAGAAGATTCGTCAGAATAACAGGAATGACGAAACTGAGAATACCCTTAAATATAGGGCCATTGAGCATATCAATATTTCTTCTCATAACGAAACCACTTCCTTTACATATAAAACATCGTTATTTACAGAAAACCGAATATCAAATCCCGCAAAGGAAAGTCCGTAAATACGATCAGATTGCGCTTGATAGGAAGGCCTGGGGTCGTGAGAAAGAAGTTCCAATACGGCTTGCTGCTTATTCTGAGGAAGTAAATTTAGCAAGTCCTGCGGAAAATCTACTTTTAACAGAAAATCTTCAGCAGTAGATGTGAAACCGCCCAATGCATCCGGGTGACAATCCCCATAGGGGATATAAGGCTTGATGTCAAATATAGGTGTGCCGTCCATTAAGTCCGCGCCTGCAACGTGTATAACAGTTCCGTTTTCTGCAGTTTGCTCAATGTCTACAATCTTCACACAGGACAGACCTAATGAATTGGGCCGAAAAGGGGAGCGCGTTGCAAACACACCCATACGGGTATTTCCGCCTAACCGGGGTGGACGGACAGTGGGTGTCCATTCGGTACGCACAGCCTCTGAAAATTGCCAGATCAGCCAGATGTGCGAGAAATCTTCCAAACCACGCAATGCGTCGGCGTTTCTGTATTCCGGTTCAAAGACAATGGTTGAACGAAGGCTGTCTACCAGTCCGCTTTGCCGTGGAATGCCAAATTTTGCTGGAAAATCACTGTGCATTGTTGCAATGGGATGAATGGAAAATTCCATAGTAGCACCACCTTGTCGTTTCGTGGATTTCTAATTAATATCATACCACAGTTGTCAAGTGAAGGCACCACCAAATTCCTAAAAATGCGCAGGTCTTATTTTAATTTTGACACATAGAATATTCCATACATTGGAATTTGAGGTGGTACTATGGAACATATAACAAACGAAATTACATTGCGTGGCACATTGCAGTCTCTTCCCCAGCTTTCCCACGAAAATCACGGAAAACAATTCTATCGTTTTGTGCTGGAGGTGCCTCGATTATCAGGTGTGATAGATACGCTTCCAGTGGTGGCTGAACAGACGCTGGTTGATCAGCTTGACCCATCTGGTGGTGAAATGATCAAAGTAACGGGACAGGTGCGCTCCTATAATCAACGTACAGACGGTGTGCGACACCTGTTGATTTTTGTGTTTGCATCGACGCTTGTTGTGGAGGACGGGGAACCGGTGAATGATGTGATTTTAGAGGGGCCTTTATGCAGAGAGCCAACCTATCGTTTAACACCCCTGGGACGGGAGATATGCGATGCAATGCTGGCGGTTCCCAGAGCCTTTCACCGGGCTGATTATTTACCTTGTATCTTGTGGGGCAGGCTAGCGCAGGAGGTGTCTCGCTGTCACACACGTGATGTGATATCCATTCACGGAAGATTACAAAGCAGAATTTATACAAAACTCACAGATGAAGGTCTGCAGGAACGTACAGCTTATGAAATTTCAGCATTGACTGCGGAAATTGTGGAGGAAAATATGTACTAACCAAGCCGGGCGGTGGGAAGCCCCCACCGCACCAAAGCCACGCAGGTATAAAACCTGACGATTACATATACCATCATATCCCACCTGCGTTTGTCTTGTTCCTGAATTTTTTCTCTTTTCAGCAAAGTAATTCTATGCTAGAATGGGGATAAAGGACGTGATAATATGAAAGAAAAAGCAATTTCAATTATAAATGCGCTGAAACTGCGGTATCCTGATGCACCTTGCGCATTGCATTATTCGAAGGATTATGAATTGATGATTGCAGTGCGGTTATCTGCTCAGTGCACAGATGCCCGGGTGAATATGGTGACACCGGCGCTCTTTTCTGCATATCCCACATTGGATTCCTTGGCAAATGCAGAGGTAGCGGATATTGAAAAATACGTACATTCTTGCGGGTTTTACCGTCAAAAGGCAAAGGATATCGTTCAGTCCTGTCAAATGCTGCTGACAAAACATAACAGCAAAGTACCCAATACGATGGAGGCATTACTGGAACTACCGGGTGTTGGCAGAAAAACAGCCAATCTTTTGCTGGGCGATTTGTATCAGCAGCCGGGCAGTGTGGTATGTGATACCCATTGTATGCGCATTTGTGAACGTTTGGGCTTGTCGAAGGGCAGAGAGCCGGAAAAGGTGGAAAAGCAGCTCAGAGCCATTCTGCCGCCGGAGGAGAGCAGCGATTTTTGCCACCGCATTGTCCTGTTCGGCAGAGATATCTGCACAGCCCGGTCACCGAAATGCGCCCAGTGTCCCTTGGCAATTTATTGTAATGAAATTAATAAAGGTTAATATATCCCCCTTGTCCGAATACACTTGGACAAGGGGGGATTTGTTTGAGCAAAAAACTTCCGATATTCTATAATGCATTGCTTCTGACATCAGTAAATTTGCTCCTGCGTCTGGTTTCAACGGGCTTTCAGGTGTATTTATCGGGAAAAGTAGGCGCGGCAGGTATAGGACTACTGCAGCTTGTGCTGTCAGTTGGCGGATTGGCGTTGACGGCCGGTATGGCAGGTATCCGTACCGCTACGATGTATTTAACTGCAGAGGAACTGGGAAAGAAACGACCTGAAAATGTGCGGTGGGTGCTTTCTGCCTGTATGAAATACAGCCTTGTGTGCAGTGGGGCAATCTCCATAACATTATATTTTCTTGCGCCTGATATAGCTAACACGTGGATAGGAGAGCCAGCTACGGTGGGTGCCGTTAGATTGTTTGGTTTTTTCTTGCCTATAAGCTGTTTGTGCGGTGTGATGGTTGGCTATTTTACTGCAGCAAACAGAATCGGCACCTTGTCCGCAGTGGAGGTGGCGGAGCAGGCTTGTTCAATGGGATTAACAATC
>JAZNDB010000114.1:0-7300 GCA_045587845.1 Faecousia sp. | reverse complement strand
TAGCTGTAAAGCACACCTGCCATACCAGCCAAAGCGGCAGACATCGTAAAGGTCACCAGCTTGTATTTGGTTACATTGATACCGGTAGCGCGGGCGGCGATTTCGTTATCACGAATGGCCGTCACAGCTCTGCCGTGCTTGGATCGGATATAGTTCTGCACAATCGCCAAGGTCAGCAACACCAATGCAAACGCAATGATGAACAGATATTTTTTATCAAAACGAGGGGTTTCCAGACCCAAAGTGCCGCCAAAAAGCTTATCCGGCGCATTGCGGAACAAAGACTTCACGATTTCGCCAAAGGCCAGGGTAACGATTGCCAGGTAGTCACCCCGCAATCTCAGCGCGGGAATACCTACAATAATGCCGCAGATGGCGGCTGCCGCGCAACCGGCTACCATAGAGATCAGAAGTGCAGGAATGCCGTTGCCCAACACAGGCACCAGCAGAGCAGACACCTTACCGCCAAGGTAAGCGCCTACACACATAAATCCGGCGTGACCCAGAGATAGTTCCCCCAGGAAACCTACCACCAGGGACAGAGATACCGCCAGAATAATGCTGATGGCAACCTTCTCCAGCAAAAACAGCAACGAACTGTCAAATTTCGCGCCGGAGGCAGACATACTGCCCAATACAATCAGCAACAAGCCAATGACTATGTAGTTGATATAATGATTCAGTTTGAATTTACCAATTCTCATACCTTCTCCCTCCGTTTCTTGCCAAGGAAGCCGGTGGGCTTGACCAAGAGAATTACAATCAAAATAGAAAACTC
Source organism: Faecousia sp. (assembly GCA_045587845.1). Taxonomy (GTDB): domain Bacteria; phylum Bacillota; class Clostridia; order Oscillospirales; family Oscillospiraceae; genus Faecousia. Next base: position 6,522 of record JAZNDB010000114.1, on the reverse strand, counting down.
AATGGCATCCGTATAGGGGGCGATTACTGTAATTTTATTGGAGATATTCTCTATCACACCCAGCAGAATGCCACCAAGCATAGCGCCGGGAATGGAGCCAATGCCGCCAATAACCGCTGCGGTAAAGGCCTTGATGCCAGGCATTGCGCCCATAGTAAAGGATACATTGGGGGCTTTCAGCAGGTAGAAAAGGCCTGCCAGCGCTGCCAGAGAGGAGCCGATGGCAAAGGTGATGGTAATGATACCGTTGACGTTAATGCCCATCAGCTGGGCAGCCTCTCTATCCTCAGAAACGGCAATCATTGCCCGGCCCAATCGCGTACATTTCACAAACAAGGTCAGTACTACCATTACTGCAATGGTAACCGCCATCGTAACCAGCGCAGAAACCTGCACGGTAGCGCCCATAAACTGAACAGCGCCAAATTCATATACTGTGACCATTTTCGGCGCAGAGCCAAAAATAATCTGCGCTAAACCCTGCAGCAGATAGCTGACGCCGATGGCAGTAATCAAAACTGCCAAGGGAGATGCGCCCCGCAAAGGACGGTAAGCCACCTTCTCGATAGTAATGCCCAAAATCACGCAGGCAATCACCGCAACGGCAATCGCAAGCAGAGGGTTGCCGCTGGCCATCATAACGAATATCACATAACCGCCCACCATAATTACATCGCCGTGGGCAAAGTTCAGCATCTTTGCGATGCCGTAGACCATGGTATAGCCCAAAGCAATCATCGCGTAGATACCGCCTAGGCTCAGACCATTTATCAGCGTAGACAAAATAACTTCCATAAAACTTCTCAATTCTTCTTATGTTCTTAAGCACGACAACTGCACATACCGGAACAAACCGGTATGTGCAGTGTTTTTTAGATGTAGATTATAAATTAGCCGGCATCCTTGATAACGTACTGAATAGCAGACTTGTTAACGTAGCCGTTGGTTTCCCAGGTAATCTTATCGCCGGTAACTGCATTCTCAACAGTGTAGCCGCCGGTGAACTGTTCCTTCAAAATCTCGCACAGGTCAGAAGCGCTGATGGTAACAGGAATTTCCTTACCGCCATCGATTGCCTTCTTCATAGCGCCAAGCAGCGCGTAAACGCAGTCGTATGCAGAAGCGCCGAACTGATTCAGGGTTTCCTTGCCATACTTGGCAACATACTTATCAATAAATTCCTTAGCTGCGCCTTCGGTTGCCTTGGAGTTGAAGTGGGACAGCATAGTGACCTTCTGAGGAATGGTGTTGATATCAAAACCCTCAGCGCTGTCGATACCGTCAAAGCCGTCGCAGCCGTAGTAAACAGTTTCCTTTGCCAGAATATCCTTAGCCTGGGTCATAAAGATGGATGCGGGGGTGTAGTAGATAGGCATAAAGATAAAGTTGCAGGACTTCAAAGAATCAATCTGGGTAGCAAAGTCGGTAGTGTTGGCCTCAGTAAACTGGGTCTCAACCACGGTAACAGACTTATCCAAATTTGCAGTGAACTGGTCGTAGATGCCCTTGGAGTAGGAATCGTCAGACTTATAGAACACACCGATGGTCTGGCCTGCCAGATTCTCGTTTGCAAACTGCGCAGCAACCTTACCCTGGTTACCGTCAGCAAAGCACATCTGATAACCGTTGGGGTTAGCGGGAATCTTATCGCCGGAGGCAGAGGGGGTGAGGAAGAACACATTGTCCTCAACGGACAGGTTCTTGAATTCTTCACCGGGGTCAGTGGTAACAGTGCCCAGAGAAAGCTGCATACCGCCTTCCAGCAGAGCAGAGTAGTTACCGGCAACCTTGTCGGGCTTGTGCTGATCGTCCAGCATAACCAGCTTGAACTTGACACCGTTCAGACCGCCGTTGGCATTGATTTCGTCAACAGCCAGCTGGGCAGAATTCTGAACTGCCTTGCCGTAAATGGCAGCGCCGCCGGTGAGAGGACCGGAAACGCCGATGACGTACTCGGCGTTATTGGCTGTATAGTCGGTCTTGCCGCCGCAGCCGGCGAACATTGTTGCTACCATCAAGGCAGCCATCAGGATTGCGAGAAACTTTTTCATAATAAATCTCCTTTTCTTTTCAGCTTTTATACAAAGAAGCGGAGGTGCCTAGGCACGCGTTTCCTTATAACAAAATGTTTTTAGAATGTTCATATTGTATCTCTTGCAAAAACATTTGTCAACCCACAAAACACATTTATTTCCGAATTATTATTCTGCTTCCTGTTGCAGGGCCTCCAAAACCTTCGAAGCAATGGGTATGCAAACAGTTTTACCGTAACCGGCATCCTCCACACAGATGATAAATGCCAAAGGAAGTTCAGAATTATCTACAAAACCTGCCAGCATAGCATTGGGCTTTTTGCCCCCGTCCACCTCACCGGTACCGGTTTTTGCGCCCACCGAAAGACCGGGAAAATTCTCCTCGCCATACTTTTCCGTCACGTTATTTTGCAAATACTCCTGCAAAATTTTCGCAGTTTCTTTAGACATAATGCGCTTGGAAGACTGGGGTTTTGCATCATAAGTGGTGCTTCCGTCTACGGAAATCTTCTCCACCAAATACGGCATTGTCACCTTGCCTTCGTTGGCAACAGCGCCCATAAAGGTCAAAAATGCGCAGGGATTTACCAAATCCAAATGCTGGCCGATGCTTGCCCAGGCCAAGTTCAGATCTGCATTGCTTGCAATCTGGAAATTTCCTTTTGCCGTGGTAATGCCGTCAAAGCTGATGGGTTGGACGATTCCAAATTTTTCCACATAGCTTGTGAGGGTATCCGCTCCCAACTGTAACGCAATTTCCGCAAAGGCGCAGTTACAGGAGTTACAAAACGCCTGTTTTAGTGTCTGTTCCCAATGGGCGCCTTCACAGGTAATCTTCTCGTTTCCGATTTTATAGCTTCCTTTACAGGTAAAGGATCTGTTCACAATCTCGGGATCGGTTTCCAACGCTGCTGCCAGGGTAACAATCTTAAAGATTGACCCGGGGGTATAGCTGGACTGGGTGAATCTGTTTACATACAACCCTTTATACGCCTCGTCATCCTCGGTAAAGGACGGCACATCATCCGGATCGTAGGTAGGAGTGGTCACAGCGCACAGTAACTGACCGGTTTTATAGTTGAAAACAGCCACAGTTCCCTTATAGCTTCCCATTGCCTCCAACGCCGCAATTTGCGCCTTTGCAGACAAGGTAAGTTCTGCCAAACCACCGGTTTGCCCATAGCTATACACACCGTTAATAATATCAAAACCTGCCATTTCGGCGGCATAATAAGACAGCGACGGCGCGCTGATGCTGCCGTATCGGTCTCCTACCCAATGGACTGTGGCTTGGCGTATAGACTGTAAATTGGAGTATTGTCGCCCGTCATTTAAATCCAAAAGCAATATGCCGTCTTTATCCGCCACCACACCGCAGCCAATGTTGCCACCGTTATACACGTGGGGAGAGCCGGGGAATATCACCCAATCATCTGCCTTCATCAAATACTCCACCAGAAAGAAAACAAAGCCTCCCAGCAGAAGCGCTACCAGCAGAAACAACGCCATCGTGCGAGATGCAATTCTATTCATTTTCTGCACCTCCTGACTTGTGCAGGCGCACTGCAAAACTGGCATTTTGCCGTGTGTCCGTAGCTTTTATAAAAGCAAGCAAGCCCCAAGCACATATCATACTGGAGCCACCGTTGGACAGAAACGGGAATGTGACACCGGTTAAGGGCAGCACATCTACTGTGCCTAATACATTGAGTATCACCTGCACCAGCATAATACACGCAGCAGTGCAACCGCCAATGGTATAAAAGCTACTACGGCCTACCGCTGCAGACCGCACCACAAACAAGGCAAGACCGACGATTGCAAGGATCAGAATGACCGCCATCGTTAAGCCCCATTCCTCCGAAATTGTAGCGATTGCCATATCGGAGTCAGCGGCAAAAACATATTGCATCCAGCCCTGCCCTGCGCCCAGACCAAACAGGCCGCCGGAGGCCATACACATCAGCGCGCGGGTCTGTTGGTAGCCGCCATCCAACGGCACTTCCCAAATGTGCCGCCACGAAGCAAATCGCCGCAATGCGTGGGGAGCGATGCGCAACGCCACCACACCTGCAAAGGCCAGCGCAGTGATTGCAAGGGCAACTGTTCCCACACTGCCGGAACGCAGATATGCAATGACCAAAAATGCGCAGAAGAAAATCAATGCTGTGCCAAAGTCGTTCATAAGCGCCAGGCATCCGCACAAAACCATAGAATAGGCAATAAACAGAATCAGATTCCGTTTTTTCATCAGTCTATCCATTGTGGACGCCCCTATAAACACAAAGCAAACCTTACTCAGCTCAGATGGCTGTAACGTAAAAGAGCCGATTTCCAGCCAGTTCTTTGCGCCGTAGTACTCTTTGCCAAACACCAGCGTTATCAGCAAAAAGCCAACGCCTGCAGCGCCTGCTAAATACCGGATTTTCTTTATTCGCTCCAAATCCCGCAAGGACCAGCCTATAAACAGAAATGTTATAAGGCCCAATGCCATCGCGATAAGCTGTTTGATTGCCTCTCCGGGAACCACTGCGGAAACCACCGCCATACCCATTGTGCAAAGGAAAAATGCAACGGTTTCCACCTCGAAGGATGTTCTGTGTATGCACACATAGAATAGCAGCAACAGCCATTCCATCACCGCAATGCCGGCAAAGCCAATCAGCACAGACTGCGCAGTTTCTTGTGTTCCATTCATAATATATGCCAGACAACACAGGGCTTGAAAAAGGGTTAACTTCAGTACATTCATAAGGCTTGTGAAGAAGGACGATCCTTTTGTGCGCAGTTGGGATAGCTTTTCTTCCTGTTTTTGAGAAATAGGCTCTAAGCGCATATCTACACCGCCAATGGTGATGATATCCTTAGGGCTTAGCGCCCAAATATTCACTTTCTTTCCATTGACCAGAATGCCATTGGAGGAATCCGAGTCGGTAACTGTCCAGCTTCCGTCATCATAGCGGGTCAAAACGCCGTGGCTGCGGGATACGGTAGGCTCGTTGATAACGATATCACTGCGCTTACTGCGACCAATGACATTTTCCCAGTGGGTGATAGGCAACTTTTTTCCGTCATCCAGGCACAGCCACGCCCAAATCTCCGGCTCTCTGCGGAATGTCAACAAGGGCTTCAGACAGCACAGCAGCAATGAGAATGCCAAAGCAGGCGCACCGTACCGTAACAGGCTCACCAAGACATTAAAATACGTATCCTGCGCCATCTGCAATGTGTTCAAAAGCTGTCCCATACCCTCACCTCCTTTTCAAACTTTCCTTATTTATGCCATTTGCCGCAACAGGGCAATTTCCTTGGCATATTCCTCTAAGGTATTGGGCGTTTCCAAAATCATAGGTTTTTCCTTTAGCCGGGGATGGTTGACAACCTTTCTGAATGTTTCCAGCCCTAAAGCGCCCTTGCCAATACATTCGTGGCGGTCCTTATGACTGGCAAACGGATTTTTAGAATCGTTCAGATGTAACGCACAAAGTCTGTCCAACCCAATGATCTCATCAAATTCCTGCAGCACACCGTCTAAATCATTTACTATATCGTAGCCTGCGTCATATACGTGGCAGGTATCCATACAAACACCGATTTTCTCGCTGCCAACCCCATCAATAATGGCCCTGAGCTCTTCAAAACGGCCGCCAACTTCGCTGCCCTTACCTGCCATTGTTTCCAAAAGTACCGTAACCGGGTAATCCGGCTCCATTGCATACTTCAATGCCTCTACAATTTGGCTGATGCCAGCATCTACCCCCTGCCCAACGTGACTGCCGGGGTGGAAATTGTAGAAATTATCGGGCAGGTATGCCATACGGGAAAGGTCGTCCTTCAGCAGTTCTCTGGTGAACAGCCGGTCTTTTTCCCGGGCGGTGCAAAGGTTCATAGTATATGCTCCGTGGGCAACCAGTTTGCCGAACGCATTTTCTCGGAGCAGTTTTGTTGCCTCTTCACAATCAGCTATATCCAGCTTTTTTGCCTGACTGCCCCGGGGATTGCGGGTGAAGAAAGCAAAGGTATTGGCACCTAAGGATTGGGCAGTGTGAATCATTGCCACATTCCCGTCTGACGCAGACAAATGACAACCTACATACAACATACACACTCACTCCTTTGCCCAGTATCATACCACAAAGCAGGCGAAAATGCAAATTCTTGCTGTTGCAGAATTTTCCCTCTTGTTTTTTGAGGGCAATAGGGTTATAATACGGGGAGAATTGAAACAGGAGGTCATATTATGGCTGTTAAAATCGAAAAAACCACCATTATCGGTGATGTGCTGGATATCGCGCCCCACGCTGCCCCTTTGTTTTTTGCAATCGGTATGCACTGCCTGGGCTGTCCCTCTTCCCGCGGTGAAACCGTAGAGGAAGCCTGCGCCGTTCACGGTATCGACTGCGAGCCTTTCCTGGCCCAGCTCAATCACTTGCTGGAAGCTTACGAAGCTGACCAGGCTGAGAAAGCACAGTAACAAACCGGCGATGCC
>JAZNDB010000113.1:0-4703 GCA_045587845.1 Faecousia sp. | reverse complement strand
GAACGCTGTGCGTTCCTTATCTTTTTTTGGAGCGGGTGACGAGGCTCGAACTCGCTACCTCCACCTTGGCAAGGTGGCGCTCTACCGGATGAGCTACACCCGCATCTTGCCGACCGACGGAATCGAATCTCTTCGATTCCGCAGACAAGTCGGCTATGGTGCCTCCGGTCGGAATCGAACCAACGACACGTGGATTTTCAGTCCACTGCTCTACCAACTGAGCTACAGAGGCATATAGAGCAGAGCAAACGCTCTGCTCCGATGCTTTATTGGCGACCCGGAACGGACTCGAACCGTCGACCTCCAGCGTGACAGGCTGGCGTGCTAACCGACTGCACCACCGGGCCAAATATGGTGGGAACAACAGGGCTCGAACCTGTGACCTCCTGCTTGTAAGGCAGATGCTCTCCCAGCTGAGCTATGCTCCCATACACTTGGACGCTAGGCTGTGTACCTCAGCGACGTGGTTTATTATACACATAGACAACTGATTTGTCAAGCATTATTTTCGATTTTTTATCGGGAATTTTCACAGGTTTTTTCAGCCGTTATTCCACCGTATTCTCCCTAAATAACACTGCTATTTTTCAATGTTTTTCAGTAGTTTTTGAATATCCTCCGGGGCAAAGAGATACTTTTCATCACAGAACTGGCACTCCACAGGGAAATCCTTTCCCTCCTCTTTGATTTCTGCCAGTTCTTTCTTTCCCAGGCTAATCAGCGCAGCCTCAACCCGCTGGCGGGAACAGTAGCACTTATATTCCACAGGGGTGGTCTCCATAAACACCACACCCAATTCTCCGCATACCTGTCCCAAAATATCCTCGGGAGTAAGGCCCGCCTCCAACATTACAGTCACCGCGCCGGCGCGCTTAATACCCGCTTCCACCTTATCGATGGTTTCATCCGGTGCGCCTGGGAGAAGCTGAATCATATAGCCGCCTGCCACCTTAACACTGCAATCCGTATCCACCAGCACACCCAACGCGCAGGCGGTAGGTGTCTGCTCGGATTGGGCAAAATAGGCAGTTACATCGTCGCCGATTTCACCGGAAACCAACGGAACAGAGCCAACATAAGGCTCTTTCATCTGCAAATCCCGAATGACCGTCAGCATACCGTCTGTACCAACCGTTGCACCCACATCCAGCTTTCCGGGATACTTCTCTACCACGGGAACATTGGGCTCATACACATAACCACGCACGTTACCAACAGGGTCGGAGACGCAAACAATCGTACCAATCGGGCCATCACCTTTAATTTGCAAGGTCATAGAGCCGTTTTCCACCTTTTGCATATTGCCCATCATAGAACAGGCGGTAAGCGTCCGTCCAAAGGCAGCGGTGGCATTGGGGGTAGTTTTATGAATGGTTGCGCCACGGCGCACCAGCTCCGTAGACCGAATCGCCACAACTTTCACAAAGCCATCTATGCTCATACCGCGTACTAAATAGTCGTTCATTTGATTCTGCCCTTTCTCGCTTTCAGGTAAATTCGCTGTTCCCCTACCCGGGGGGAACACAGTTTGCGGTCAGCAAAGACCTCTATTCCTGTAAAACCTGCATTTTTCAGGTAGCCTACAAGTTGGTCCCGGGTGTAGGCATACTCTTTATGCGCCTCATAGCTGCGTTGCCACGCACTTCCCTGCCGTTGAAACAAGTCCATCCAGTAGGTGCAGATATTGGTATTTTCATCAAATTCTCCCCGCCAGACGCAATAGACATCGTCATCCTCGTCCAAAAAGACCTGACCGTCCATAGCCCGAAGCTTTTCGGGAGTGTTCACATCGAAAATAAAACATCCACCGGGATTCAGGCTTTTATACACCCGTCTGATGGCTTCCTGACAGTCGGCAGGATCGGTAATATAGTCCAAACTATCCAAGGCGCAAACTGCCAAATCAACGCCCCGCAACAAATGGAGCTGCTGCAATTTTTGACACACAAACAAAGGTTTATTATCCAGTTCCGCAGCCTTTTGGACAGCCATACAGAGCATTTCTGAGGACATATCCACACCAACCACCTGTAATCCCTTTTGGGCCAACAGCACCGACACAGAGCCTGTGCCGCAGGCCAAATCCACAGCGGTGCGGGGCTGTAAATTCTCACGATTCAGCAGTTGCCAATAAAAGTCAACAACGGCTTTATAGTCCACATCATTGGTCAGCCTGTCATAGCTGGCTGCCAAGGCATTATAAGCATTCATAACCACTATTCCTTGTTCGTTTTTTTACCGGGATACGGAAACAATATCACATTCAGCAACCATGCAACAAACACACCGATGACTGTTTGCAATGCCCGCAGTAACGCATATACATATCGATTATCGTCTGTATGATAAACCAAAAGGATAATATAGATGACCGGCACAAGGCCTGTCAGTGCGCCGCAGCCGACCTTTTCTCCTATCATTAATGTTACCAACGAGCCGATCAGAATCATTGCTAAATCCAGCGCAGTTTCCAATGCTGCGCTTTCAAGTCTATTATGCAAGTAAATGCGTAGTATCAGCATAGGCAAACCAACTGCCATTGCAATAAGCGTTGCCTTTATCCGTTGGACACCAAAGCTTTTTGTTTTTTCGGATGTATCACGAATTTCCAAAAGCCCGTAAATATATATAAATACAGGGTGAACTTCCAAATCCGGCAAAGCCAGCCGAATCGCTTGCCAGATAAAAAATCCAATTACAATTGCCAACAGGCTTTTAATTTTTCTCATTCCGATATGGATATGATATTTATTGTTCTTAGGGTTTAAATCTGCCATATTCTCTCCTGTTCAACTCAATAAAAAAGCATCCCGGACAAACCGTCCGGGATGCCCTGTAAATTTCATTAGCGGTTGAAGATGCTGAAGATATCGTCGATATCGTCGCTAACCTTTGCGCCATTGCCGGCAGCAGCGGAAGCCTCTTCGGTTTCCTTCTGCTCAAAACCGGTAGCAATAACAGTAACGCGCATCTCGTCTTCCAGCTCGTCGGAGGAGGTGGCGCCGAAGATAATGTTTGCATCGGGGTTGGCAGCTTCCTGCACAATGCCTGCAGCAGTTTCTACATCATCCAAGGTCAAATCAGCAGAGCCGGTAACGTTCACCAGAACGCCGGTAGCGCCGTTGATAGAGGTCTCCAGCAAGGGGCTTGCAACTGCAGCCAATGCAGCCTGCTCAGCCTTGTCGCGGCCGGAAGCAACACCAACACCCATATGTGCGCGGCCTGCTTCCTTCATAATTGCAGAAACGTCAGCAAAGTCCAGGTTGATAATCACACGGTCAGAGTAGCCAACCAGCTCGGAGATAGAGGTTACTGCCTGCTTCAGCACATCGTCAGCAATGCCGAATGCGTTAGCAAAGGTAATCTTCTGATCGGTGACGTACTTCAGACGGTCGTTGGGGATAATCACCAAAGAGTCAACCTTTTCGTGGAGCGCAGCAATACCGCTCTCTGCCTGACGCATACGGTTTGCGCCCTCGAACTTGAAGGGCTTGGTTACGATACCAACAGTCAGGCAACCTGCCTCACGGGCCAAATCAGCCACGATAGGTGCAGCGCCGGTACCGGTGCCGCCGCCCATACCTGCGGTGATAAATACCATATCGGTATTCTCCAGAATCTTAGCAATCTGCGCTCTGGATTCCTCAGCAGACTTCTGGCCGATTTCAGGCTTGGAGCCTGCGCCCATACCGCCGGTGAGCTTTTCACCAATCTGCACTTTATTCTTGCAGTTGGACTTGTTCAAATCCTGCTTATCAGTATTGATAACCACAAAATCAACGCCCTGAACGCCTGCATCAATCATACGATTGATAACATTGTTGCCGGCGCCGCCAACACCAATTACTTTAATCTTTACTACGCGCTCCTGAAAATCTGCCATTATGCTTTCCTCCTATGTATCCGTTTTGCAGACTGCGTTTCTAATCTGCCATAATTACAATAGTACTTGTATATTCTAACGCGAAAAATCAATTTGGTCAATAGAAATTCTTATTTTTCGTCAAAATATTTCAATTATTTATATCAAATCCGTCTTCAAACGGTCTGTATCCAACTTCATCGGGCCAAATTGTAAAACTGACGTCCAAATATCCCGCCTGGTACTGTCCCATTTTTTGAATGGAGGCCTTCATCGCGCCAATTTTATACTCCAGCCGTGAGGTGTCACCCAAGGTGACCAAATAGCGGCTATCATATTTCAGTGTCAACTCTGTCACTTTGGACACATCCACAGTGTCCACATTACCCATAACGCCATTTGCTTCCAAAGCTGACAGAATCTGAATGGCCGCATCCAATAGCTGCGCAGCAGGTGTGGATGAAAGTGTGGGAATTACAGGGCCATCTTCTGTCTCCCCTGTTGAACCTTCTGTATTCTCCTGTTCATAGGCAACTGCCTGCTGGCCAACTACACCTTCTTGAATCTTTACGCCTGCAAGGCAGGTATAATTCTTTGCCGCGGCGGCATTGGTGCTGTCCACCACACGTCCTGCTTTATCTATCAGCCACCAGGCGCTATTGCTATCCTGAACGGCATACACCACTTTCAGCTCAGCAATTTCAATATTTACCGTATTGGGTAATTTTATTCCTACGCGCACATCGCCAACATATGGAAGTTTTTTCTGAATGTTTGCCGTGATTTTTGCTTCACTCAAACTCAGCAGCGCATCGCCATTTTGTATGCCGGCGGCTTCTTT
>JAZNDB010000112.1:0-4776 GCA_045587845.1 Faecousia sp. | reverse complement strand
ACCATTGCCGAAGACCCGGCTTCCTGCGTGGCCTACGGCTGCGGCAAGAGCCTTGGCTGGATCACCCGCATGACGGAAGGTCCTATCAATCTGGCCCGGAAGCGTTTGATGCGTGATTAACAAGAAAAGAGAGTGTGTTTGAAACACACTCTCTTTTTTATTTCATAAATTTATCCACCGCTTCGCACAGGCTGTCAATGGCTTCCTCGTCGCCGGCGGAAACCGCATCCACCATACCCTGGTGGATATGGTCCTTGAGAATCACCTTGCCGGTGTTATCCAAGGCAGAACGCACCGCGGCCAACTGAATCAGCACCTCGGAGCAGTCGTAGCCCTCTTCCACCATACGCTTGACTTTTTCTAAGTGGCCGATGGCCCGGGCAAGGCGGTTGATAACCGCTTTTTGATTTTCGTGGACGTGACCGTGGGAATGGGCAATGCCGTGGGCGTGCATATAGGAATGGTCGTGCGTGTGGTCGTGAGAATGGTCGGACATAAGCCCACCTCCGTTTGCATTTTCCCTATCATACCCCATTTTTTGGAAAGTTGCAAGCCCCCCGAGGGGATGTTTTTATAACCCTTTTCCAGTTGCAGCATATACTGACAAGAGGTGATTGTATGGCGATTGTCAGAACGGATATGCCCATTACATCTGCAGAAAATGAAGCCGTAATTCAGCAGCTGGTGCGCACCTATCCTTTTTTGCGCACTGAGGTGATTGCAAATACCGCATTCCAAAGGCCGGTGTCCACATTGGTAATTGGAAATGGCCCCCGCAAGGTGATTTTCTCCGCATCTCACCACGCAAATGAGTGGATTACGACCCTGATACTTTTGAAATTTGCAGAGGAATTTGCCAAGGCGATTGAAACAGGCGGAAAAATTTACAATCAAGATGCCCGCACCTTGGCCCAGCAGGTGACCATTTATATGGTGCCGATGGTAGACCCGGACGGGGTGGATTTGGTGGTTGGGGCAATCAAACAGGGGAGTATTCAGTATGATTTGGCCAAACGGCTGGCGGAAAATTATCCGGCCATTTCATTTCCTGATGGTTGGAAGGCGAATCTGCTGGGGGTGGATTTAAATTTGCAATACCCGGCAGGGTGGCTGCAGGCAAGGGAAATTAAATTTTTGCAGGGGTTTACACAGCCGGGGCCCCGGGATTATGTGGGCCGGGCGCCGCTGAATCAGCTTGAAAGCCGCGCTTTGGCGGAATATACCCGCTACATTGATCCTGCGCTGGTGCTGGCGTTTCATTCCCAAGGCAAGGAGATTTACTGGCAGTTCGGGGATATTCAAGTGGACGGCGCAGAGGAACTGGGACAAAAAATGGCAGATGCCAGCGGGTATACCTTAGCAAATGTGCCCTATCAATCTGCCTATGCAGGTTACAAGGATTGGTTCATTCAGGAGTTTCGTAAGCCCGGCTATACCATTGAGGTGGGGGAGGGGGTCAACCCTTTGCCAATCAGCCAGTTCGATGAAATTTATGAAGATAACCTGCCGATTTTAATTCTTGGTGCCCTAGGCAACACTTTCTTATAAAGTGTTGCCATTGGGAGTTGACTTTTTACTGCAAATGATGTAATATAAATAAAGAAAATAAACAAAAGTTAAGGGAGGGCGCGGAGATGACCCATCGGGAACGGCAAATTCTGGAACTGATTGCCCGCAATCCTATGGTCTCCCAGCAGGAGCTGGCAGAGGCGTTGGAGATTACCCGGGCATCGGTGGCGGTGCATATCTCCAATCTGCTGAAGAAAGGGTACATTGCCGGAAAGGGCTATGTGCTTCGTTCGGGGACTTACGCGGTGGTGGTCGGCGGGGTCAATGTGGACATTGGCGGTCAGGCGGACAAAGGTCTGGTCAGTGGCGATTCCAATCCCGGCAGAGTGAATGTGAGCCTGGGCGGCGTTGGAAGAAACATTGCCCACAATTTGTCCCTTATGGGCGCAGATGTGCGGCTGCTTACTGCATTTGGACAGGATGTGCACGGGCAAAAAATTGCCACTTCCTGCACGGAGCTTGGAATTGATGCCAGTCAGGCATTGCGGGTTTCGGATATGCCCACCTCTACCTATTTATATATCGCAGAGCCCAATGGAGAAATGGCCATTGCCCTGTCGGATATGCAGGTGTGCGGCCGGATTACACCGGCATACTTAGCGGACAATTTTTCTGTTTTGCAAAATGCCCACGTGGTGGTGGCGGATACGAATATCCCTGAGGAATCGTTGGTGTATCTGGCAGAAAACGTCACAGCGCCACTGTTTTGCGACCCTGTTTCCACCGCAAAGGCAAAAAAGCTTTTGCCGATTTTAGATAAGATTCACACCTTGAAGCCCAATCGTTTGGAGGCAGAGCTTCTGTCCGGGGTGAAGATTTCCACTAAGGAGGATGCTGAACGCGCCGCCCAGACGCTTCTGGATAAAGGCGTGCAGCGGGTGTTCCTGTCTATGGGCGCTGAGGGGGTCTATGGGGCTACTAAGGCGCAAAGATTGTGGAAAACCAACCTTTCCGGCAATATGGTCAGCACCACGGGCTGCGGAGATGCCTTTATGGCGGCGCTGGTTTGGGCCTTTTTGGAGGAGCTGGATTTGGAACAGACCGCCCTTGCCGGCCTTGCCGCAGGCGCGATTGCTATGGAATCAAAAGAAACCATCAACCCTGCTATGAGCGCCACGGCGCTGAAAAGCAGAATGAAACAATAAAACAAAGGAGAATTGCTATGAATTTGAATCGCTTTTTGGACGTAAAACCCGAGGTTGCCCAGGCCATTGCTGCGGGCAAGCCTGTTGTTGCTCTGGAATCCACCATTATTTCCCACGGTATGCCCTATCCCCAGAATGTGGAAACTGCTTTGAACGTAGAACGGATTATCCGTGAAAACGGCGCCGTACCTGCTACCATTGCGATTATCGGCGGCAGATTGAAGGCAGGCCTGTCTGCTGAGGAAATTGAATACTTCGGCAAGAAGGGTCAGGCAATCGCAAAGGCTTCCCGTCGGGATTTGGCAGTTCTGTGCGCAAGAGGTCAGGACGGCGCGACTACTGTAACCACCACGATGATGATTGCCCATATGGCGGGCATCAAGATTTTTGCCACCGGCGGCATCGCCGGTGTGCACAGAGGCGCGGAAACCACAATGGATATCTCCGCGGATTTGGAAGAGCTGGGTCAGACTCCCGTGATGGTGGTCTGCGCAGGCGCAAAGTCTATTTTGGATTTGGGCTTGACACTGGAATATCTGGAAACCAAGGGTGTTCCTGTTTTGGGCTTTGGCACTGACGAGCTGCCCGCTTTCTATACCCGTAAGTCCGGCTTTAGCGTGGACTACCGGGTGGACACCCCCAAGGAATTGGCCGCCTGCTTTAAGGCCCAGAACGATTTGGGGCTGAAAGGCGGTATGCTGGTGGCCAACCCCATTCCCGAGGAATTTGCAATGCCTTTGGAAACCATCACCGCTGCCATCGACAAGGCAATCGGCGAGTGCAACGAAAAGGGCATTCACGGCAAGCAGACCACACCGTTCCTGCTGGCGCGGGTAGCTGAGCTCACCGGTGGCAATTCTTTGGCATCTAACATTCAACTGGTTTACAACAATGCAAAACTGGCTGCGCAGACGGCAAAATGCTATTGCGAGATGTAAAAATAACGGGTGCTGATGCACCCGCTATTTTTATATGGTGGCAAATTGTCTTTAAAACAATGGTTTATTGCAGGTAAAAAAAGCAAAATTGTCCTTGCTTTTTCTGGTGTGTCTGTTATAGTATCAGTGAGCCTGTGTGTAGGACACACATATTCCCTATACCCGGGGGAAAGCCTTGGGTGTCTGCCCTTGCTATCAGGTCATAAAATGGCTTGAAAATTTGTTTTTATCGCAGGTGGCAGTGCGTAGCTTTTGGAAAAAGATACGCAGAAAGGAGTAAAAATGGAAGACATCAAAATTGTTCTTGACGGCAAGCTGGATGAGGCTGCTTGGGAAAGCGCCAAATCCTTCACAAACTACAGAAGAATCAAGAGCGAAGGCGACGAAATTGTGGATGTGCAGACAATCTTCAAGATTCTGCCCGGCAAGGATCGCGTTTACTTCGGATTCAAGTGCCTGGAGCCTGAGATGGCTCGGGTAGAAGAGGTAGATCCCGTAACAGTTGTTTGGGGCTCCGACCGTGTGGAATTGTTTGTATCTCCCTCCGGCGGTACATACGATTTTTACCAGTTCATTACCTTCTTTGGCAGACCCCAGCGGGCATTTTATTATGCTGAGGGCGGCCAGATTCAGCCTGACCCCTATGCGCCGGATTGGAAGAGTGCTACCTATCACGGTGAGGATTTCTGGTCTGTGGAGATGGAAATTCCTATGACCGCATTCTATATGACCGCTAACGACAGTATGAGCGATAGCTGGCTCATCAACCCCTGTCGTTGCCGTACCGATACAAGATTGTCTCGTGGCTACACCCTGTCTTCTGCCTGTACTCTGGAAAGAGGGTACAGGGAACTGGAAAACTTCCTGAGAGTAGACGGTATGCCTTTGCGTCCTCTGGAAGATGACCTGAGAATTGTATCTGCTGTGCCTGATATGAAATCTCAGGAGAGCGATGGCTACCACGGTGAAATGACCGTAACCGTCATAAGCCCTGTGAAGGAGACCTTCCGGTTTGCCTGCGACCACGCAGAGGGCAAAACTGTTACCTTGGAAACCGGCAAGAACGAATTTGCTGTTCCCTGCTTCTTTACAAAGCTGGGTCGCGACAAGGTAACTCTGGAGCT
>JAZNDB010000111.1:0-3491 GCA_045587845.1 Faecousia sp. | reverse complement strand
GTTTCTTCCGTGTCCAACGCAAGAGATTATCAGGCCCGCCGCGGCAACATCCGTTTCCGCCGCGAGGCAACCGGCAAGCCGGAATTCCTGCATACCCTCAACGGCTCCGGTTTGGCAACCTCCCGCATCTTCCCCGCGCTGGTGGAACAGAACCAGCGCGCCGATGGCTCCATTGTGGTACCCGAGGTGCTGCGTAAGTATCTGGGCGGCCTGGAAATCATCGAGAAGAAATAATTATGTAAACCGATACTGCAGCTTGTCTCCCCCCGCGTGGGGGAGCTGTCAACGAAGTTGACTAAGAGGGCAGAATAAAAACCCTCTCCGTCTTCGCCGTTGGCGAATCCACCTCTCCCAGAGGGAGAGGCAAGAAAGCGGTTGTCATAAAATGTTATGTAAACTAAATTAGGAGGAAAGAACTATGAAAAAAGTAAAACTGGAAAAGCCGTCCTGGCTGGAAGAATTTAAGGAATTTGCCATCAAGGGCAATGCAATGGCGCTGGCTGTTGGTACTATCATTGGCGCTGCATTCTCCACCATCACCAAGAGCTTGACCAACGATTTGATTATGCCCATCGTTAACATCTTTATGGGTGGCACCGATTTTTCCGATGCGAAGATTAAGCTACCCCGTATGCCTTGGGTTGACCCCGTTTTTGAAACGGTTGTGAACGCAGACGGCACCGAATCTGTGCAGGAAGTTTACAACTACCTGACCTACGGAAACTTCATTTCCGCTATCATCAACTTCCTGATTCTGGCCTTTGTGGTGTTCTGGATCGTAAAAGTTGTGAATAAGATTGCAGATTTGGGCAAAAAGAAGGAAGAGGAAGCTCCCGCTGAGCCTCCTGCACCTCCCGCCCCCTCCGCTGAAGAAGTGCTGCTGGCCGAAATTCGCGACTTGCTGGACGAAGTTGTCACAAGTAAGGAGAAATAAGCGTGAAGCGATTAGCTTTACTACTGTGTTTACTGATGATCGTTTCCCTGCTGGGTGGCTGCAACGACAGCTATCCCGCGGGAAAGACCCTGCATTTTGCAGATTTGCAACTGACCTTGCCGGGGGATTTTATGGATCTGTCGGCAGAGGGAATTGACGCGGATGCGGATTTTCTCTACGGCCGTAACACCTTGATTGTGAAGGGCGCGGCGGAGGACAAGTCCAAACTCCAAACCATGACCCTGGAGGAATATACCGCCCTGCTCATCAGCGGCAACGGCTTAAAAACCACACCGGAAGTGTTCGGCAAGGGATATGTATTCTCCTACCAAAAGGCGGTGGGGACGGAAGATTACACCTATATCACCGCCACATTTGAAGGAAACAGCAATTTTTGGCTGTTCCAATTTTACTGCCCCACGGCAGATTTAGAAAAGAATCAGCCGGAAATCGATATGATTTTGTCGGGCATACAACCAAAAAACAAATAACTGGTTGTTTTCAGAAGGAAGGAAAAGTATGTTTAAGATTGTACGAAAGAAAGAGCTGAATCCCAGCGTTACGCTGATGGATATAGAAGCGCCGTTCATTGCCAAAAAGGCAAAGGCAGGCCAGTTTATCATTTTCCGCATTGACGAAAAGGGTGAGCGGGTACCTTTGACCATTGCCGGCTATGACCGGGAGAAGGGAACGGTTACCATTATCTTCCAAAAGGTCGGTTTTGCCACCAGCGCGTTGGGCAAGCTGAATGAGGGCGATTATATCCGTGACTTTGTAGGCCCTCTGGGCAAGCCCACTCCCGTGGAGGGCAAAAAGAAGGTCTGCGTGGTTGGCGGCGGTGTTGGCTGCGCCATTGCTTTGCCCTCTGCCAAGGCTTTTAAGGAGGCCGGCGCTGAGGTGACCGTTATTGTTGGTTTCCGCAGCAAGGATATCGTCATTTTGGAGGACGAATTCAAAGCTTGCGCTGACCATATGTATCTGATGACTGACGACGGCAGCTATGGCGAGCAGGGCTTTGTTACCGTGAAGCTGCAGCAGTTGTTGGAAAATGGCGAAAACTTCGACGAGGTGCTGGCCATCGGTCCTGTACCTATGATGAAGTTCGTCTGCAAGACCACCGAGCCCTTTGGTGTGCACACCTCTGTGTCCCTGAATCCCATTATGGTGGACGGCACCGGTATGTGCGGCGGCTGCCGTGTTACCGTTGGCGGCGAGACCAAATTTGCCTGCGTGGATGGTCCTGAGTTTGACGGTCACAAGGTGGATTTTGCGGAGCTGATGAGCCGCAACAGCCTGTATCGCGGCCGTGAGGCTGAAGTAAAGGAATCCCACGCCTGCCGCATTGAAAAAATGGGTAAAGAGCTGATTCAGTAAGGAGGAAATGCAAAATGGCGAATATGTCTTTGACGAAAATTCCTATGCCTGAGCAGGACCCCAAGGTTCGCGCCCGGAATTTTAAGGAAGTTACTTTAGGCTACACCGCAGAAATGGCCATTGAGGAGGCCAACCGCTGCCTGGGCTGTAAGAATCCCAAGTGCGTGGAGGGCTGCCCGGTCAACGTGCGGATTCCCGAGTTTATCAAGAAAGTGCAGGAGGGCGACTTCAAAGCCGCTTATGAGATCATCACCTCCACCAATGCGCTGCCCGCCCTGTCCGGTCGTGTTTGTCCTCAGGAAACCCAGTGCGAGGCCCAGTGCGTCCGGGGCATCAAGGGTGAGCCGGTGGCAATCGGCAGACTGGAGCGTTTCGTGGCTGACTGGTATCGGGAGAACATTAACGCAATGCCGGTCAAGGTTGAGAGCAACGGCAAAAAGGTTGCGGTTGTGGGCTCCGGTCCTGCCGGTATGACCTGCGCATCCGACCTTGCCAAGCGCGGCTATGAGGTCACTATGTTCGAGGCCCTTCATACCGCCGGCGGTGTGCTGGTGTACGGCATTCCCGAATTCCGTCTGCCCAAGGCCATCGTTGCCAACGAGATTACCAAGCTGGAGGCTCAGGGTGTTCAGGTTATGACCAATATGGTCATCGGCCGGGTACTTACCATCGACGAGCTGTTTGAAATGGGCTTTGAGGCTGTGTTCGTAGGTAGCGGCGCAGGCCTGCCTATGTTTATGAATATCCCCGGTGAGGCGCTGAAAGGTGTTATGTGCGCCAACGAATACCTGACCCGCACCAATCTGATGAAGGCCTATCTGGAAGAATACGATACTCCCATCGTAAAATCCAAGGCGGTTGCCGTGGTTGGCGGCGGTAATGTGGCAATGGACGCAGCCCGCTGCGCAATGCGTTTGGGCGCAGAGCACGTTTACGTGGTCTACCGCCGCGGCGCGGCGGAAATGCCTGCCCGTGCTGAGGTAAAGCACCACGCCAAGGAAGCGGGTATCGAGTTGAAGACTCTGTGTAACCCCGTTTCCATCATCGGTGACGAAGACGGTCGGGTTTGCGGTATGAACTGTACCCGTATGGAGCTTGGCGAGCCGGATGCATCCGGTCGTCGCCGTCCTATTGAAGTTCCCGGCAGTGAGTTCGTGCTGGATGTGGACACCGTGATTATGTC
>JAZNDB010000110.1:0-3681 GCA_045587845.1 Faecousia sp. | reverse complement strand
TAACAATCGGACTACTCCATTTTTGGGCAATGGGTGACCCGGTGCGTGCCTGCACAGCGGTTGTTATGGGAAGCGGATTAAGCGCTTGTTTTACACTGCTTTGCCTTTTATATTTACAAAAAGGAGAATGCAACCCCACTGGGACAAAGATAAGTGTTCGACACAGACTTTATAAAACGGCAATACCGCTGGCTCTGGCAGATGATTTAAAATCGGGGATTTCAACGGCTGAAAATTTGATGGTGCCTAAGAGATTGGCGCTGTGCCAACGAATCGGCAACCCCCTTGCAGCTTTCGGTATGGTCTGTGGAATGGTGTTTCCTGTTTTGATGTTTCCAATGGCAATCCTGTTTGGCCTTGCTGAACTGCTGATTCCCGAGCTTGCCCGTTGCGCAGCGGCAGGAAGTGAGAAACGGATACGGTATTTAGCAATGCGAAGCTTGCGTTTGGCAATGCTTTACGGTTGCTTGTTCTGTGGACTTTTGTACCTGTTGGGTGATGATTTGTGCTTTTGGCTATATGACAGTCGAGAGGCAGGGAAGTACCTGCGGTGGTTTGCATTGCTGGCGCCTATGCTCTACTGCGATGCTATAACCGATGCAATGATAAAAGGCTTAGGCCAGCAAACTGCCTGTGTTCGCTATAATATACTTACATCAGGGATGGATGTTTTTTTGCTGTTTTTGCTTTTACCCCGATATGGGATAGAGGGGTATTACTTCAGTTTTCTGGTAACGCACTTAATAAATTTTGCATTGAGCATACGAAGACTATTAAAGCTTACAGGAAGACTGATTGCGCCATTCGTACCGCTACTATTATTGTTGGCAACAGGAATCTCCATACTGCTTGCAGGATTGTTGTCATCTGCCGCTGCAAGGGTCTGTGCATTTGTACTTTTACAGGGAAGTCTGTTGGTGCTGTTTCAGATTGTGGATATGGAGGATATCCGATGGATCAAAGGCCTGCTACGAAAAAAATGACCCGTATCACGGGTCATTTTTACGTTCGTTATGCCGGAATTCCGTTGGGGAGCAACCGTGTTTTTCACGAAAACTGCGTGTAAAGTGTGAGAGGGAATTAAAGCCGGATTCAAATGCAACCTCTGTGACAGGCATATTGCTTGCTTTTAACAGATTTTCCCCATAGGTCAGCCGCATATTCCGCAGGTATTCGCCAAATGGGATGCCAATCTGATTGCGGAAGCAGAAATTAAAATGGTTTGGTGTGTAACCTACAAATGTAGCAGCATCGCCCACACTGATAGATTCGTGAAAATGCGCGTGAACATATCCCAGCGCGCGATTGATGGGGGCGCTTGATACCGGAGCGCAGGAGGTCGGCAATTGCCGTAAAACAAGAATCAATAGCTGCTCAGTTAATGCTTGTAAATAGACATTGCGGCCAATTTGGTTGGTTTTTGTTTCGCATTCATCAATTAACTGTTCAAATACATTTGTTATCTGTGATGCGCAATCTTCTGATAAATGTAAATGCAGAGGCAATTTGTCCGGAGGAAAGAGGGCAGAGAGCCTGGTGTCCATTACCTCATATAAGAAGCAAAGCCGGTAATAGTCAAAGGTTTCGCCGTCTGCAAGTGTGTTATAATGAAAATCTGCAGGGGAGAGAAGGAA
This sequence comes from Faecousia sp., assembly GCA_045587845.1. Taxonomy (GTDB): domain Bacteria; phylum Bacillota; class Clostridia; order Oscillospirales; family Oscillospiraceae; genus Faecousia. The sequence goes on along the minus strand of JAZNDB010000110.1, from coordinate 2,047 downwards.
CAAATCGCCGGGACAAAACGGAACGTCCTTGCCATTGATAGATTGAATGCCACAACCACGGGTAATGAATGTCATAATAAAATACTGATGTCCGTGAAGAACACTTGAACCACGACCAATCACCGTGCTGGCATCGCAAATGGGCAAATCTGTCCAGGCTTCGTCAATAGTTTTTCGGTGCGGATGCTTCCGTTCATCAATCATATCCTGCATATGCCATCGAATGGGTATATTCATTGCATTTTCTCCTTTTTTGGATAAACTGATTCAACGAAATTATAGCATAAAAATAGAAAATAGTACAGAGAAACATTTCTATCGTTGAAAATGTATAATGTTTCTTTTTTCCTGTCAAGAAAGATTATTGCGATATATTGTAGTATAAATACATCAAAATAAGCAAGGAGTGTAACTTATGAATAACCCTTACGAGTATTTTAAAGCAAAACCTGCTGAGTTCTTTCATTTGATTCCTCAAGTGGGTGTTACCCATCTGCACTGTGACCAGGATCCCGACCATAATGCGGTTTGGGATATGGCTGTTTCTCCCGAAGGCCGTGTTTTCTTCTCTGCCTGCGGTGAGAGCTACCTGTCCCTGTACGCTCGTCTGTACGAGTACGACCACAAGCAGAAGAAACTGATCCGTCACTTTGGTCTGGAGGACCGCGTACTGACCAATCCCTCCGGTCTGCGTACCTCCAAGTTCCATACTGCTATGTCTTTTATCGGTGGTGGCCGTATGTTCTCCACTACCCACACCACTTCCCCCGCGCCCAATCATCCCACCTGGATGCCCTATGAGTACTCCGGTCATACATACGAAGAGTATCCTGGCTCCACTCTGATTGAGTACAACTACCTCACCGGCGAATCCAAGAGCCTTGGTATGATCTCCCCCCACGACACCACCTACGGTGGTATCTACGATCCCAAGAACGGTGACTACTTCACCATCTCTCTGATGCGTGGTATCGGCTATGTTTACAATGTTCGCACCGGCAATCTTCGTTGTCTGGGCCAGGTTTCTGATACTAAGACTTCCAGAATGTTCCTGTGCTCCGACGGTCATATCTACGGCTCTACTTTCTCCGGCGCTATGTTCCGTTATAACACCGACATTCGTGATGTTGAATATCTGGGTGTAAGCGCTTCCGGTCTGCTCCGTCACGCAGTTGAAGTTGACGGCGTTCTGTACTTCACTACCGGTACTTGCTCCATCATTGGTGCTGGCCAGGAATTGTATGCGTATGAGCTGAAGACCCGCAAACTGACCACCGTGGGCAAGCCCATTCCCGAAATGGAAACCGATTCCACAGATCCCTGGGTATACCTGAATGCTTACGGTATGGCTATAGACAGCAAGAAGCGTCTGTGGTACGGTGTTATGACTCACGTTCCCGGCATTCGCTTTGCCGGCGCCCGTCTGTTTATGTGGGACTTCCTGAACGGCAAGGACCCCGTTGACTGCGGTTTTATGGGTACTACCAAGCAGACTATTGCGATCCCCTCCGAAATGCACATCGTAGATGATGTTCTGTATATTTCTGACAGTAACCATATGGCTGACCACGATTATACTTGTGGCATTATGGCTATTGATCTGGACGAGTTTGTTCCCGCCCTTGAGACTGCTCCCCGTATCTTCTCCCACGACTATATGAACTACATTGTTTATCCCGAGGAGTGCCACAAGTATTACCCCAAGGATGACTTTGCTGAGTGCTATGCTCGCTGGGACAAATATTACAACGAAACGCTTGCCTACTTTGCTCAGTTTGCAATCGACAACGCATACCGCGTTGATTGCAACTCTGCTGCCGCTGTTGCCGTATGGGAAAAGGTTGGCCGTGAGAATGCTGCAATTCACAGCATTTCCTGGAAGGATAACGAAAACTTTACCTTCTACTGCGGCAAGGATAAGACCTACCGTGCTGATTGTCAGTACAAAGATGGTAAGATTGCGATTCTGAAGCTGGAAGAGGCTGAACTGCCGGCAACTTCTGAGCTGAAGGTAGCTGTGCCCGATGTAAAGCTGCCTGTCGTTCCC
>JAZNDB010000109.1:0-2378 GCA_045587845.1 Faecousia sp. | reverse complement strand
CCCTGGGCAAGGGCACCAATGCCAAGCTGCACTGCGGTATCTGCGGTGAACACGGCGGCGCTCCCTCCTCCATCGAATTCTGCAACAAGATCGGCCTGAACTATGTTTCCTGCTCTCCCTTCCGTGTGCCGATCGCCCGTCTGTCCGCTGCTCAGGCTGCCATCAAGGCCAAGAAGTAATTCCTGACTTTATAATGCAAAACTATCCGCTCGAGGAAACTCGGGCGGATTTTTCTATACTTATTGCAAAGAAATATGTTTTTTGCTATAATAATTTAAAGAGGTGAATTTATGAAATTGTTTGATATCAAGAAAAAAGAAACAAACGACACGGAACCTAAAGCTGCAACCACGGAGGCAAGAAAAGATGGTAACATATCAAATCCCACCATCGCAGAAAAAGATTTGCAGTATCTGGAAAATTTATGGTTACGCAGAAAGCAAGAGATAATCGATTGTTTAGAGAATAATCAGTATATTGAATTTGATTTTTTAGAGGAAGTCGTTGAAGTAGAGTCTGATGGATATGGCGGCACCAATAAGAAATTCTACTTTGAAAAGGGTATTTTTTACACACGGTTATCCCATTGGGATGGGGGGAATTCTTCTGCAAATCAGTCTTATGCACATACCCCTATAAATAAAGCTACTTTTGCTCACCAACTATCCAAAAAGAAAACAGCGATACTACAGTCCCTATCAGAAGAAGAAAAAAACAAGTTTGAACCCATTTTCGATGATATACAGGCATTGATTCTAAAATATTTTGACAAAAGCGAAGTAGATGATGCGCTGCGTTGATTTCTCTCTTATGCTGATAGCACCACAGGCTGCTATCAAAGAATCTAAGTAATTAGATTTATAAAGCAAAACTATCCCTCTGCTGAAATTCGGCAGAGGGATTTTCTATTGGTGCAACAAAACAACAAATGTGATATAATTACCCCAAATACAAATATAAGGAGTGAGGAAAATTGGATTTAACAAAAATAATTTGCAACAACGATATTACTTTTGATTGGTATGCAATACTGGACTCGTTTCATTTAACAGAAAAATCCGAACTAAACCCACGCATATATAGCATAAAGGGTCTTGCTGACCTTGCTATATCTGTTTGGGATGAACCAGGATTGAGTATCCATCCTGGTGATGCAAGAACAATTGAAAAGGTTTGCTCATTATTAAGCCAAGCAGTTTCTAAATATTACAATACGAATGCAAAAGTTGCTTTGTGTAGAGATGGTCGTCATTTCTTACAAGTTGAGTTCTAATTTCCCCCTTTTGCTGATAGCACCACAAGGCTGCCATCAAGGCCAAGAAGTAATTCCTGCCCCCTGAACACAGATAGAAAAGCTACATAAAAAATGCCGCCTGTCGGAGAAATCTGGCAGGCGGTTTTGTGGTTCTTGAAGGTTATTTCCTTTGCTGGTAGGTAATTGTTGGAATTTCCAGCCGGATGGCGTGTTCTGTATCGACTGTACCATCCAGGAATACGGGCACCAGTTTCAGGTGCTTGGTATCACTTCCATGCTGGAAACAGATTTCGTAGGTAAGCTGATTTTCGGACATCTTGTTGTTGCCGCCTCTTAAGTTGTACCCTTCTACCCGGATATTATCGTCATACAGCTGCCAATCCATGATGGGATTGGTGCCGTTATTTTCCCATGCAGACAGGGCTTCCGGCCAGGTTTCGGGGCAGGTGACGATGATTTCCCCACGAATATCCACCGGGTTCAGGGTCATGCTGGCTTTGGCCTGCCAATTGCCTGCATCCATGCTGCCGATGAGGGATTGGGTAACGCCGTCCTTTGTTACTGTGAAGGGAATGTGAACGTTTTCACCTAAGCGCTCATACGCCCATTTCATGCCCTTTTCGTCCTGATAATAGGTGGTAGCACCGGTGAACAGCATCAGATTCACTTCCAGTGTATCGGTCTGTTTATCTTTCGGGATCAGGCATTCTTTCCAGCCAATTTCGCTGCCGTCCGGCTGCAAATAAGAAGTGCCGCCGATGATATCCAGATAGGTGCCGTCGGAGAGCGAAAGACCGTCATGGGGACTGGTGGCGGTGCGTTTTGCCCAGCGGGGCGTTGTGCCGTCCAGCCATGCGCCGATTTTTTCATCTTCCGGAAGGGCAGAATCATAATCTCTGGCATAGAGCATGCCATCCTGTTCAAAGCTCCATTCCTTCACATCAGGAATACCATCACCCATTTCTACAATGACTCGGTTTCCTTCCAATTTGTAAGCAACAAACACTCTTTCGCCGTCATAGTAGGCTTGCTGAATGGTGGCGGTGATGCCGTGTTCCGTGGTGGTGGATTGATTTAAGGTGGTGGATACTTGTTCCAATGCAGGCAGGCGTTTATCCTCATG
>JAZNDB010000108.1:0-10822 GCA_045587845.1 Faecousia sp. | reverse complement strand
CGCACCAAAAGAGAAGGACATCCATACGGATGTCCTTTTTGTTTTGCATATTTCCTTTGCTCCGATCCTATATCCGTCAAAACGGCTTCATTGAAAGCTACGGAATTTCTGCTTTATTTTATAGCACAATCTCAAATTGCTGCTCAGGTGTCAGATCCACAACGGTGCAATCGTTGGCATAGGTACACTCCGGCAGAATTATCATCGCTGTTAGCTGCTCTTTACTTGCAGGCAACGGCGCCAAATGCCAGATAGCAGCGTTCATCTTTACGAGTGTGTGTTTCGGCACAATGAATGCCTGGGCAAACTCTGTGACAGGTGTGCCTGCAGATGCAGGCGCAACGTGGAGAATCATATCATCGTCCAGTGGCAGAATCATTTCCCACGTAGTGGTATGGTATTCCTGTTGGGTGATCATCATTCTCTCCGGCTTTTTTACCAAAATCGGGGAATAACCAACCCGATGTTGGCTATCTGCCGTCAAACGGTCCGGGAAGAACTGATGGAGTTCTCCACAAAGGGCATACCCCTTGGGCGAATCCATTGTGTAGAACTGTCCAAAAGGCGCAAAATTTTCGTTGGTAATGGGCACTGCTTTCAAAGTTCTCATACTGTTACCTCCTATCTTTCAAAACAAGAAACGCTTTATATGTTTATTTCCTGTAATTGGATATACCGGCGCATTTCTGCGCCGGTATCTTATGATTTTAGAACAGAATTTCAGGGCAAACCTCGGGAATCTCGGGGCTGAGCATCTCAAAGCCATTCTCCTTAACTGCAATACCTTTCTCCCAACGGACACCGAAGGTATCAGCAGAGATATAAGTATCCACCTGATAGGTCATATTCTCCTTCAGGAAGTAGTCGGAAGAAGTCTCGCACCAGGGTGCTTCCACCTCAATAATGCCGGTGCCGTGGAGAGGACCGTAAACATAGTTTTTCTCATAGCCGTGGTCCACATAGTACTGATAGAAGCCCTTGGCAATATCCGCAGCAAACACGCCGGCCTTGACCTGCTTTGCGCTCCAGGTGTGCGCCTCACGGCAGAACTGAACAATGTCCTTGCGCTGGCCTTCCAGCTTGCCCAGGCAGATGGGATAACCGATCGCTGCAGAGTAGCCGTCGATCTTTGCGGACAGGTTCAATTGCACGATATCGCCCTTCTGGAACTCACGGTAAGAAGAACGGGAAATTGCGTGACGGGTAGATGCCTCGGAGAAAACATACATAGGCAGGCCTTCGTACTCTGCGCCGTGCTCGTATACTGCCTTCTGGGCAACGCCAACCATCTGCAATTCGGTCATACCGGGACGGATAGCCTTAATTACTTCCTCTGTTGCGATGTTGGCAATGCGATAGCCTTCCCGCAGGCAGGCCAACTCATTTTCAGACTTGATAGAACGCAGTTCTACCATCACCTTGCCAGCATCCACAATCTCTGCCTCGGGGAATGCTTCCCGAATGGCATTGTAGATGGTGACAGAGGTATCCAGGAAGGAAGCCACGCCGATGCGGATCTTCTTGCCGGTAACGCCAATGTACTTAAATACGTCAGCAAAGGTATCGGGCTTCAGTTCGGGATAAGCAGGGTCAGCGCCCTCGCGGTAAGCGGTCAGCACAAAGGTCTTATCCAGCTTATTGCGGTCTGCACCAAAAATGGCGGACTCGGGGCCAACCATCAGCGCAGCGCGACCTGCAGCAGAGATAGCAACACCGGCACGCTCAAACAGAGGCCAGAAGCCGGAGAAGTAACGGGGATTTGCGTAGTCTGCCTCATTGCCATTGACAATCAGGGCATCCAGACCTTCGCGCTGCAAAATTGCGGCAGCACGCGCTACTCTTTCTTTGTACTCATAATCGGGAATGCAAATTCTAGCCATAATATTACGCTCCTTTTTTATTATTCACAGTAGCCGGGGGTTGTGTAGAAATTCACCACTCTGGGCTCGGCTCTGCCGTATTGGGCAACAACCGGCACATCGCTTTCCAGCATAATTGCGTACTGCTCGCCCTCTTTTGCGGTATACGGACCAAAATCGGACTCTACATTTGTCCGCAGGCATCGCACACGCATTGCTGCCACTTCTGCTGTGAAGCTGACAGGCTCGGCTTCTGTGTACAGCAGGGTAAATTTAATGTGCGCTGTTTTTTGTGTCACGTTGGTGATGATGATGGATTCGTGTCCGGGTATTTCGTTGGGACCTACGGGAGGCAACTCAGCATCCGGAAAAATCCACACTTTTTTGCCATATTTCATTGTGTATCCTCCTTATGTTGGATTTACATATCCATTTTACCATTGACAATTTTAGAATGCTTGTGCTATTATCAGTTTAATTGGTAATTTCGTCACTTTTGGAGGATCTTATGCACGCACTGACCCACTTGGACCGCAAACAACACGGAACGCTGCTCTTTCCGGTAGAATACTATTATGTGGACGGGCAGCACCCCCGTTATCAAATGTCCTTTCACTGGCATAACGAATGGGAACTCCTGCGAATTTTAGATGGATCTATGGAAATCACCCTGGATCACCAACAATTTGCCATGAAAGCAGGAGATATTGCTTTGATTCGGGGCGGTGTTCTGCACGGCGGCGAACCAAAAAACTGCGTCTACGAATGCCTTGTTTTTGATCTTTACGGAATTTTCCGTTCTTTAGAAATGGTAAAACCGTATCTAAGACCCTTTTACCGACAGACCTGTCTGCCCCAAAGCTTTTTCCCCGCAGACAATCCCTGTCCCGCCTTGGAAATTGTAGGTGAACTGATGTCCGCGTTTTCCAAAAACGAAGGCTGTCCTGAGTTGGAGACCGTTGGCGGGCTCAGCCGGCTTTTTGCCTGGATTCAAAACAGCGGCTCCTATGAATCACTGCCCAATCAAGATAATGTTTCCAATCGCACAGACCGCATCAAACCGGTACTGGAGTATATTGAAAATCACTATAATGCGCCACTAACATTGGACGATTTGGCAGAAATTGCGGGAATGAACCCGAAGTATTTTTGCCGGATATTCCGGTCGCTGACCCACCATTCTCCGGTGGATTATCTGAATTTTTACCGCATTGAACAGGCCGCCTATCTGCTGGACAGCACGGATTTGCCCGTTACCGAGGTGGGAAACCGATGCGGTTTTGAGGAAAGCAGTTACTTTACCAAAGTTTTCAAGAAATACAAGGGCGCTACCCCCATATGCTACCGCCGCAATCTGCGGTCGGTATAGGTTCGCTCTTTCCTTTTTCTGAAAAAGATGATATACTGAAACAAAACACATTGAGGAAGGTTTATTATGGAATTTCTACCCATTTCCAAACAGGATATGGATGCCCGAGGCTGGGTGCAGTGCGACTTTGTATACGTCATCGGCGATGCTTATGTGGACCACCCTTCTTTTGGTCACGCAATTATCAGCCGTGTGCTGGAAAATGCGGGATATTCTGTGGGCATTATCTCCCAGCCGGACTGGAGAAATCCTAAGTCTATTGATGTGTTAGGTAAGCCCCGTTTGGGTTTTTTGGTGTCTGGCGGCAATATGGACTCTATGGTCAACCACTACTCCGTTACCAAGCACAAGCGAAAAAGCGATGCCTTTACCCCCGGCGGCGTTATGGGCAAGCGGCCTGACTATGCCACGGTGGTTTATTGCAATCTGATTCGGCAAATTTATAAAGACGTACCTATCCTCATTGGCGGAATCGAAGCCAGCCTGCGACGGCTTGCCCACTACGATTATTGGTCCGAAAGTCTGAAACGGTCCATATTGCTGGATAGCCAGGCAGATTTGCTGATGTACGGTATGGGTGAAAAAAGCATTGTAGAGATTGCCGATGCGCTGAATGCCGGTATGGACGTGAAGGATATTACCTATATCGACGGCACGGTATTCAAGACCGAAACTCTTGATGAGAGCCTGCCCACTGTGATTCTCCCCCACTACAACTTAATGAAAGCTAACAAGCGGGACTACGCTGAGAGTTTCCGTACCCAATATGCCAACTGTGACCCCTTCACTGCCAAGCGGCTGGCAGAGCCCTACGGCAAGGTTTTCGTGGTGCAAAATCCCCCGCAAAAGCCCCTGACAACAGAGGAAATGGACGCGGTTTATGCCCTGCCCTACTGCCGTACCTATCACCCCAGCTATGAAAAACTGGGCGGTGTGCCGGCTATTGAAGAGGTAAAATTCAGCCTTGTGAGTAACCGGGGCTGCTTTGGTGCCTGCTCCTTCTGCGCTCTGACGTTCCACCAGGGACGCATTATTCAAACCCGTAGTCACGAGTCCATTCTTGCCGAAGCAGAACTTATGGCCAAAGGCAAGGACTTTAAGGGCTATATCCACGATGTGGGTGGCCCTACCGCTAATTTCCGTCATCCCGCCTGCGACAAACAGCTGACCAAGGGTGCCTGCGGAGGACGGCAATGTCTTTATCCCACTCCCTGCAAGAATATGCGTGCTGACCATTCCGACTATGTTGCCCTTTTGCGAAAGCTGCGAAAAATTCCCGGTGTAAAAAAGGTATTTGTCCGCAGCGGTATCCGTTTTGATTATCTGCTGGCAGACAAAAAGGATACCTTCTTCAAGGAATTGGTGCAGTTCCATATTTCGGGTCAGTTAAAGGTGGCGCCGGAGCACGTATCCGATGCGGTACTTTCCCGTATGGGCAAGCCAAAAAATGCCGTTTATAACCGCTTTGTGGAGAAGTATTACGCCCTTAACAAGCAGTTCGGTATGAATCAGTTTTTAGTGCCATACTTAATGTCCAGCCACCCCGGCTCTACTATGCGGGAGGCTGTTGAGCTGGCAGAGTACATTCGGGATATGGGTTATAACCCCGAGCAGGTGCAGGATTTCTACCCCACGCCCTCTACTCTGTCCTCTGTGATGTACTACACAGGCTTAGACCCCAGAACAATGGATAAGGTCTATGTGCCCACCGACCCCCACGAAAAGGCAATGCAGCGGGCGCTGATTCAGTATCGCAACCCAAAGAATTACTATCTGGTGCGGGAAGCGCTGCTGAAAGCCCATCGGGAAGATTTGATCGGCTCAGGGCCCAAGTGCTTGATTCGCGCCGTTCCTCCCTCTGCGAAACCCAGAAAGGCTCCGCCCAAGCCGCCAAAGCCGGTGGCAAAGCGAAAGCCTGCGCCGCCCAAAAAGCGCCGATAGTCAGGCGGGTTTTCTCTTGACTTTTTCCCCTGCCAATGGTATGATTGGCAGGACGTGGAGAGTTGTCCGAGTGGTTTAAGGAGCTAGTCTTGAAAACTAGTGATGGGGAAACCCACCGTGAGTTCGAATCTCACACTCTCCGCCAAAAGAAAGCCACCCCAAAAGGGTGGCTTCTTTTTGTAGATTCTTGTTGTATTTCCCCGTTTTTTGTGCTAAAATGAGGACAAATTATGAGGTTGTGCGGGAGGTTTTATGCAACGAAGAATCGCTCTGCTGCTTGTGGCATTGTCAATATTGTTTCCCCTGTTTGGTTGCCGTCAAGCATCCATTGCGGAGAACACCACCGCAACCACCTTCCAAACGCAACCGACGCAAACCGAAACGCCAACAACTACAGTAACGGAAACAACTTCTCCAACAGAATCGGAAACAACCCAGCCTGTAAACGAAACACAGCCCGCCGAGCCGGTAGACCTGTCTGCCGCCTGGACGCCCCTTTGTGAGGAATTTATTTATCTGCGGGATACTGCAGATAAGTCGCAGATTCTCTCACGTATTCCTGTTGGCGCGCTTCTTACACTGGATGCCTGGCAGGGCAAATACGCTTTGGTCACTTATCAAGGCACCCAGGGCTATGTGACCGCCAATTTCATTCAGCCGGCTGACGATGCATATTTTACCGCCCGTTTACAGACCGTTTCCCTGTCAGAAACATACTCACACACCCAAATGCTGGCGGATATGCAGACGTTGCAGAAAAAGTACCCCGCGCAAGTACAGCTTTCCTCCATAGGAAAAAGCGCAGAAGGTCGGGATATTCCGGTTATGCGAATTGGAAACCCCGATGCCCAACACCACGTTCTGATGCAAGGGGCTATGCACGGACGGGAGCATTTCACCGCCTGCCTGCTAATGGCCATTGCCGACATATCACTATCTCAAAATCTGTTTGCAAGCAACGATGTTTGCTACCATATTATCCCTATGACAAATCCCGACGGGGTATTTATCTCTCAAAGTCAAACCCTCAACAGCAACCAGACAGAAATCTATCAAAATGATGTTTCCTGTGGCTATACGGAATATACTGCCAAAACCTATGCCCAAAAGTGGAAAGCCAACGCTTTGGGTGTGGATTTGAACCGGAACTTCCCTTCCGGCTGGGAGGAAAGTCTGGAACGTCCCCTCCCCTCTTCGGAACGTTTTCGCGGCGATAGCCCCCTATGCGCCCCGGAGAGTTCTGCGTTGGCTGACTATACCAAGGCATACGATTTTCACGCCACTTTGAGCTTTCACTCCCACGGCAGTGTTCTGTATTACTGCTACGGAACAAAAGAACCTGTCAACACCCTGTCTTATCGGCTTGCTACGGCAGTATCCAAGACTACCGGCTACCAGCCGATCCGCTATGACGGCACAACCGGCGCAGGTTATAAGGATTGGGCAATGGATGCTTTGAAAATTCCTTCAATCACAGTGGAAATCGGATCCTCCCAAACACCCCTTGCGCAAAGGGATATGTATAACACCTTTGCCCGATTCGAAAATTTTATCCCCACTATGAACCAATGGCTCACAGACACTTTCTAATGCGGAGGAATCCCCTATGACGCAAAAAACAGTTTTCTTTGATTTAGACGGCACACTGACCGATTCCGGTGAGGGTATTATTAACTGCGCCATTTTGGCGCTGGAGCATTTCGGTCTGCCCGTTCCCTCCCGGGAGGAATTGGGTGTGTTTGTAGGTCCTCCCTTGGACAGGACCTTTGTAAAGTTCGGTGTCCCGGAAGATAAAACCCAAGAGGCAATCGACGTGTTTCGCAGTCGGTATTTGGTGGTGGGCAAGTTTGAAAACGCCCCCTATCCCGGTATTCACGAACTGCTGGCCACATTAAAAAGCCAAGGACACCGCCTGTTTGTTGCCACCTCTAAGCCGGAAACCACCGCGGTGGAAATTTTGCACAAATTTGACCTTGCAAAGTATTTTGAAGTGATTTGCGGCGCTACACTGGATGGCACGCGATCCCACAAGGCCGATGTGATTGCTTATCTGCTGGATAAAATCGGCACCCGGGAAAACCTACTGATGGTGGGTGACACGGAATTTGATGTAATCGGAGCCGCCGCCCACGGCATCGCCACCATAGGCGTCGCCTGGGGTTATGGAAAGGTTTCCGCTATGGAGCAGGCAGGCGCTGTTGCCATTGCCCATACTATGGAGGACTTGGCGCAATATATCAACCGATAAACATATAAGATCAACCGTTCCTGCCGTATTATCTCACGAGCAATATTGTCCAATAAACAGGCAATGTTGGGGGTTGTTTCTTGATAAACCTCACGATATAATAACAATGATATTTTAGGCAGAGCATATTTTATGCTCCTGACGCCGTCCTTCAGTATTACGGTTTTTCCCTTTGAAAGGATGTACATCATGCCACAAGAAGAAATAAAGACAGTAAAACAGGATACTGTTACTTTCTCCCACGAAGATTTTCGGGTTGAAATTGTCCCTTCCAAAATTTCCAGTTTTAATAGTCGCACACCGCAGGTGTTCCACCCGGAACTGGAAATCAAGTTTTTCTACGAGGGTGAAGCCTGGCTTCTGGTGGGCGAGGACAATATCCACGCCAAGCCCGGTGACATTGTTATTATCAACCCCTATGACATTCACTCTACCATCGGTGTGGGAGATACACCGGGTAAGTACGTTTTGATTCTGGTAGATTTGGGCTTTTTCTCTCAGGAAATAGCCAGCGATATCGATTTGGCTCATCTGCTTCTGAGTAAGCAGCTGCGCTTTAACCACTTGATTCGAAACAACAAAGGACTGAACAGTCTTCTTGAACAACTTTCTAAAGAAACCAACCCGAACGAGGCTTATTACCGCGCCGCAATCCGCGGTCTGCTACTGGCCTTCTTTGCTCTGCTTCTGCGCAGCGAGATAAATGCGCAGGCTGAATCACCCACCCACGCCAATACCGAAAAATACTACACCGTCATTGAACCAGCATTGCAAGCAGTTCGTACCGACTACCGCACAGCCTTAAATGTAGATCAGCTTGCGGAGCTATGCAATGTGAGCAAATCGCATTTTTGCAGAATCTTCAAACTGGTTACCGGTCGGACTGTCGTTCAGTACATCACCGATTATCGGCTGAAAATTGCCAAGATGTTGCTGGAATACGGTAACGACAGCATCGCCCACATTGCAGACAACTGCGGTTTCCAGGACGAAGGTTATTTCTGTCGATGCTACAAACGCAAGTATCATCAAACCCCCAAACAGGACCGGATTCGGGCATCCGGCAAATCAAAGCAGTAGGCATACTACACTGTGTAGTTACCAATATATGCACATAAAACATTCAGGAGGAATCTATTATGGAAAAGTTAGCCCTTTTAGGCGGCACCCCCGTCATTAAGGAAAAGCCCGCAAAACTGTTTAAGTGGCCCATCATCACCCAAGAGGACGAGGAAGCTGCTCTGCACGTTATTCGCAACAACCTTTATTCCGGCACGCAGATCACCGAGCAGTTCTGCGAGGAATTTGCCAAGTGGCAGGGTGTAGACTATGCTTTGGCATTCACCAACGGCACTATGTCCCTGGCTGCCGCTATGTTTGCGATTGGCCTGCAGCCCGGTGACGAAATCATCTGCACCACCAAGACCTACTGGGCAAGTATTGTTCCTGCTAACCAATTTGGTGCAAAGACCGTGTTCTGCAACATCAACGACAAGCTGAGTATGGATCCGGCCGATATTGAGCACCGCATTACCCCCAAGACCAAGGCTATTATGGTGGTCCACTATGTTTCCTATCCCTGTGATATGGATGCCATTATGGCTATCGCCAAGAAGCACAACCTGCTGGTGATTGAGGACGTTTCTCACGCACAGGGCGGTCTTTACAAGGGCAAAAAGCTGGGCACCTTCGGCGATGTTGCCGCTATGTCTATGATGAGTGGCAAGTCCTTCGCAGCCGGCGAGCTGGGTATGATGGTTACCAATAACCGTGCTTACTATGAGCGTGCATTGGCATACGGCCATTACGAGCGTTTTGATGAAGCACATATTAAAGAGCTTGACGGAATGGAATCCTTCTACCACATTCCCTTTGGTGGCGTAAAGGGCCGTGTAAATCAGCTTTGCGCTGCGCTGGCCCGGGTTCAGCTGAAGTACTACGACGAGCGTTGCGCTGAAGTGCGTAAGGCTATGAACTACTTCTGGGATCTGCTGGAAGGTCTGCCCGGTATCCGTCCCATTCGTGTTGACGAGTCCACCGGTTCCAATATGGCCGGTTACTATGCCGCACAGGGCCTTTACATTCCTGAGGAACTGCACGGTCTGTCTGTAAGCCGTTTCTGCGAGGCTGTCCGCGCTGAGAACGACGGTATGTGTGGCCCCGGAGGTAACTTCTGCCTGCACAAGCACGCCTTCTTCTACGATTATGCCACCACACCCAGTGACAAGGACCCCAGCCTGCAAAAATCTGTAGATACCCTCTGCTTCTCCATTCCCCGCTTCTCGTACTTCGATAAGGAGTGGATTGAGGCTTATGCCGCAGGTTTCCGCAAGGTAATTGAGAACCACGAACAATTGCTGGAGGGTGATACCTGCACCGAACCGGTTGGCCGTTGGAAGGGCACCGGTAACGAAGTGCGCTAATGAAAAGTGAGGTTTCTGCTATGAAGACTTATGGTTTTGGTATTATTGGCTGCGGTATTATTTCCAAGTGGCATATGACCGCCATTGGGAATCTGGAAAATGCCAAGCTGGTAGGCGTTTACGATAAGGCGCTGGATCGCGCCGATGCTTTTGCCAAGGAAAATGGCTGTTTGGCATTTCCCACTTTGGAAGATATGCTCTCTTGCGCTGACATTGATATTGTCTGCATTTGCACTCCCAGCGGTCTGCACGCAGATGCCGCTGTAGCAGTTGCCAACGCAGGCAAGCACATCGTGGTAGAAAAGCCTATGGCAATCACCCGCGAGCAGCTATCCCGCATCATTGAGGCTGTGGAACGCAACGGCGTACAGCTGACCTCTATCTGCCAGCTGCGTCTGTCCAAGTCCGCCCAGAAGATTAAGAAAGCCATTGCTGACGGTGTGTTCGGTCGTCTTCTGATTGGCGACGTATATATGAAATACTACCGTTCTCCCGAGTATTATGCTTCCGCCGGCTGGCGCGGCACCTGGGCTATGGACGGCGGCGGCGTGCTGATGAATCAGGGCATTCACGGCATCGACCTGCTGCAATACTTTATGGGTCCTGTTAAGTCCGTTTCCGCAATCTGCAGAACTATGGATCGTGACATCGAAGTAGAAGATACCGCTGTGGCAACAGTAGAATATGCCAACGGCGCTGTGGGTATCATTGAGGGCACAACCTGTATGAATCCCGGCAAACCCTGCCGTATTGAGATTTGTGGAACCAAGGGTAGCTTAGTGCTGACCGGAAATAACATCACCCAGTGGGTTGTTGACGGCCAGGAAATCCCGATTGAGGATGATGAGAAAAACGACAGCAACTCTGCGCACGACCCCACGGCCTTCGATGCAGACCTGCACACCGCCCAGTTTGCAGATTTCCTGAAGGCTCTGGATACAAATACAAAGCCCAGCATCGATGTTTACGAGGGCAAGCGTCC
>JAZNDB010000107.1:0-13213 GCA_045587845.1 Faecousia sp. | reverse complement strand
CCCTTCCGGCAGAACCGATATGCGTTCTATGATGACGGAGGAAACCATTGCCCATAACTGCGAGTGCTTTAAGAAGCAGATGTCCCGCTTCATTGAGTTTGGTGAAGGCAAGGCTATGATGGTCAATAATGCGGATTGGCTGATGAAGCTGAATTACATTGATTTCATTCGTGAAATCGGCGGTTGTTTCTCTGTGAACAATATGCTGCGCGCAGGATGCTTCAAGCAGAGAATGGAGAAGGGTCTGTCCTTCCTGGGATTTAACTATATGCCTATGCAGTCCTATGACTTCTACTACCTGTTCCACAAATATGGCTGCAATATGCAGTTTGGCGGCAATGACCAGTGAAGCAATATGTTGGGCGGCACAGAGCTGATTCGCCGTAAGCTGGGTAAGGATGCCCACGCGATGACAATCACCCTGCTTTTGAATTCCGAGGGCAAGAAGATGGGTAAAACTGCCAAGGGTGCTGTTTGGCTGGATCCCAACAAGACCTCTCCCTTTGAATTCTACCAGTACTGGCGGAATGTGGAGGACAGTGATGTTCTCAAATGCATCCGTATGCTGACCTTCCTGCCTCTGGAGCAAATTAATGAAATGGATAGCTGGAAGGATGCCCAGTTGAATACAGCCAAGGAGATCCTTGCCTATGAGCTGACAAAGCTGGTTCACGGTGAGGAAGAGGCAGAAAAGGCGCAGGCATCTGCAAAGGCCTTGTTTGTAGGCGGTGGTGACGATGCCAATATGCCTACCACCGAGATCACTGCAGAGCAACTGACCGACGGAAAAATCGGCATTCTGAACCTGATGGTTACCTGTGGTCTTGCACCCTCCAACAAGCAGGCCCGCCAACTGGTGGAGCAGGGCGGTGTTCTTGTGAACGATGAGAAGGTACCTTCTCCCCAGTTCGCAGTTACCGAGGATATACTGAAAGAGGGTATTAAAATCCGTAAGGGTAAAAAGATATTCCACAAGGCAATTTTAAAGTAAGTATAAGCGGCGCTTGATGCGCCGCTTATTTCTTGTGGACATATTAAGAAAAAAAGGTTATAATAAGGAAAAATAGAAATGTTTGGAGGTTATCCTATGAAACTCAATACCAAACGCACAATATACGTAGGCTTTGCCTTTTTTCTCATTTTGGCATTTTGGCAGGCATATGATAGTATTATCCCGCTGATACTTACCAACAAATTCGGTATGTCCCAGTTCTGGTCCGGAGCAATTATGGCGCTGGATAATATTCTTGCGCTTTTTCTGCTGCCTTTGTTTGGTACATTGTCAGACAAGCAAAAAAGCAAAAGCGGCAGACGTACGCCTTTTATTCGTGTAGGTACCATTGCGGCAGTTATACTGCTGATGGCATTGTCCTTTGCAGACTTTAAGCAGCTGCAGAATATTGAGAAAGTGTCTGTGGTAGATGATCCTGTGGCATTGGGTATGATTTATGACAGTCAGGCAGATGCCAAAATTGTCAAGCCCAATAAGGAATCAGCAACCCTCACGGAAGAACATTTTATTCTCTCCGAGGAAATTTCCCGTGAGGATTTTGTAAACATTAAAAGTGTTGTTCTGGACGAAAATGGCAAAAAAGTTACCAATTCCGACTATGTGGATTATGTTGTACCTGCGCGGCAGGCCTATATCTGGCAAATTACTGCCAATAACCCACAGGCATTGATTCTCTTCGTTGGAATCTTATTGATGTTACTGGTTGCTATGGCAGTGTTCCGTTCCCCTGCAGTAGCGCTGATGCCGGATGTAACACCCAAACCTTTACGCAGTAAGGCAAATGCAATTATCAACCTGATGGGTTACGTGGGCGGTATCTTGGTGCTGGTGTTGGGCAAAGTGTTCGCAACGGATGCAGCCAAGAATGCGATGATGAGCTATATGGGCTATTTTGGCGCAGTTGCTGCGCTGATGCTGGTTGCGCTGATTGTGTTCCTTGTTAAGGTAAAGGAACCTGAATGGGCAAAAGAAATTCAGCAGGTTTCCGCGCAGGAGAGCGAGGAAACAACAACCCAGAAACGTAAACTTTCCAAGGGTGAGAAGTTATCTCTAGTACTGTTGTTAGCATCGGTTATTTTGTGGTATTTTGGATATAATGCAGTCAGCAGTAAATACAGTGTTTATGCCTCAAACCGATTGGGCAAGGACTTTAATATGACCTTAATGATTGGTACGGGCGCAGCAATCATTTCCTTTGTGCCTGTTGGTATTCTCTCTTCCAAGATTGGCAGAAAGAAAGCAATTTTAATCGGTGTTGCGCTGCTTGCAGTTGCCTTTGGTCTTGCGCAGTTCGTAACCGCAGAAACCTCTGTGATTTTAATGATTGGCATTTTTGTGCTGGCGGGTTTCGCTTGGGCTACTATCAATGTCAATTCCTTCCCTATGGTTGTGGAACTTTGTTCTGATGGCGATGTGGGTAAATACACAGGCTATTACTACACGGCATCTATGGCTGCGCAGACGCTGACACCTATGGTTTCCGGATTCCTGATGGATAAACTGGGTATGGGTGTTCTGTTCCCGTATGCATCACTGTTTGTTGCGGGCTCGTTTGTGACAATGCTCTTTGTTAAACACGGTGACAGTAAAATTGAAGTAAAGAAGGGCCTTGAGGCCTTTGATGTGGAGGATTAAGCAAGGTATATGATCATTCTACCCGTGATACTGTTTTTTCTAGTTGCGACATTTATTATCTTAACGAAAGGCAGAGTGGGCCATAAGGATCTGCCCGCGCTGAAGAAATGGTATTATGCCCACCGCGGGTTGCACGGCGCCGGTGTCCCCGAAAACAGTCTAGCTGCATTTTCAGCAGCAAAGGCAGCCGGTTACGGCATTGAATTGGATATACACTTGATGCGTGATGGGGAACTTGCTGTTATTCACGATTCCTCTCTGAAAAGAGTGGCTGGTGCAGATATTGCCATAGAGAAGCTGTCTGCCTCTGCGCTAAACAATTATTATTTAGAGGGCACGCAGGAGCGTATACCGCTTTTTCATCAAGTGCTGGAATGTATTGATAAACAGGTGCCCATAATCGTCGAGCTGAAGTCCACCCAAAATAATTACGCGCAATTGTGTGAAACGACTTGTGAATTACTAAAAAACTATAAGGGCCTGTACTGTATTGAGTCCTTTGATCCCAGATGTATTGCGTGGCTTAGAAAGCATAGACCCCACATTATCCGCGGCCAGCTTACAGAGAACTTCTTTAAAACCAACAGTAAATATCCGTGGTTTATAAAATTTACGATGAAGTATAATCTTTACAATGTGATTTCACAGCCGGATTTTATAGCCTATCGTTTTGCTCACAGAAAAAATCTCAGTAATTTTATTGTCAGAAAAATTTGGGGTGTAGAGGGAGTTGCCTGGACAATTCGCAACAAAAAGGATTTTGATACTGCAATTCAAGAGAATTGGATACCCATTTTTGAAAACTTTTTACCATAAACCATTGCCAGACCGTTCTTGTGAACGGTCTGGCAATCCTTTTATGCAAAATATCGTTCAATCTGCTGCTGATGTTCCTTAGTGAGCTTGCAGAGGGGGAGACGGCATCCACCGCAATCAAAACCCATACATTGCAGCGCGGCTTTGACAGGAATGGGATTCACTTCACAGAACAGTAAATCAATTAGAGGCAAGAGTTGCCGTTGCAGCACGGCTGCGGTTATAAAGTCGCCATCTAATGCGGCACGGCACATTGCATTGGTTTCCTCGGGGTATATATTTGACAGCACGGATATAACACCGTTGCCGCCAAGGGCCATAACAGGTACAATCTGATCATCATTTCCTGCCCAGATTGCAAAATCCGGTTCACAGGCCAGTTTGATTCGAGCAATCTTAGTGATATCGCTGTTGGCTTCCTTAACACCAACAATATTCGGCACTCTGGACAGACGCTGATAAACGGAAACAGGAATGTCGACTCCGGTGCGGGATGGAACGTTATATAAAATAACCGGCAGACCCACAGAATGGGCAATGGCTAAATAATGGGCAAACAGTCCGTCGGGAGTCGCTTTGTTATAATATGGGGATACCACCAATAAACCGTCCACACCCACATCCTCTGCGGCAACACTCAATGAAATTGCGTGTTCGGTGGAGTTTGTGCCTGTGCCGGCTATAATTTTACAGGAATCTCCCACATAAGCCTTGCATCTGCGAAACAGCTCAATTTTTTCATCGTCAGAAAGGGTAGGAGACTCTCCGGTGGTTCCTGCAATGACAACGGTTGTAATACCTGCTTCAATTTGTCTGCGCAGTAATTGTTCAGCCATAGGGTAATTTACTTTTCCGTCTAAAAACGGCGTCACAAGGGCAGTACAGGCCCCGGTAAACAATGGTTTACGCATTGAAACACACCTCCAAGCCATTCTATGCCGTTCGGGAATATTTGCGTGTTGCAAAATATAAAAGAATCGACTATAATTCACAGTAAGATTATATCTTGGAGGATACTTTTTTGAAAACCAGTGATTTTTGGTATGATTTGCCGGAAGAACTGATTGCGCAAACACCGCTGCTTCAGCGTGACAGTTCCCGCCTGTTGGTGATGGAT
Organism: Faecousia sp.; assembly: GCA_045587845.1. Classification (GTDB taxonomy): domain Bacteria; phylum Bacillota; class Clostridia; order Oscillospirales; family Oscillospiraceae; genus Faecousia. The sequence continues at coordinate 8,633 of JAZNDB010000107.1, read as the reverse complement.
CGCCAAAGCGGTCAAATTAGCCACCGTCAGTTTTTTGATGTTTTTGATTATTTAAAACCCGGTGACTGTCTGGTAATGAACGATTCCCGCGTGTTACCTGCACGTCTTTTGGGCAACCGCCCCACAGGCGGTGCAGTTGAGTTGCTGCTGCTGAAAGATTTAGGGGATAAGAAATGGGAGTGCCTTGCAAAACCCGGCAGAAAGCTTCAGGCGGGGCAGGAAGTGGTTTTTGGCGATGGTAAACTGACGGCAACAATTTTAGAAGTGCGAGATGACGGAAACCGTGTTGTGGAGTTCCATTATGATGGAATCTTCCTGGAAATTCTGGAACAACTGGGAAAAATGCCGTTACCGCCTTATATTAAAGCAGAACTCCAGAATCAGGAACGTTATCAAACTGTGTACTCCCGTGAGGTCGGCTCTGCTGCTGCGCCCACGGCTGGCCTGCACTTTACAAATGAACTGCTGGATAAAATTCGCAGTAAGGGTGTGAAAACCGCCTTTGTGACACTGCACGTAGGTCTTGGAACGTTTCGGCCTGTTAAGGTTGACGAAGTCACAGATCACCATATGCACGCAGAGCTTTGTATGATTTCCAATGAAACTGCAGAGCTGCTCAATGAAACCAAAAGAAATGGCGGTAGGATTATCTGCGTAGGTACAACCTCCTGCAGGACACTGGAGTCTTTGGTAAATGACGATGGCAGTTTTGAAGAAAGGTCAAAATGGACGGATATTTTCATCTATCCCGGCTATACATTCAAAGCGATGAATGGCTTGATTACCAACTTCCACCTGCCGGAAAGCACACTGGTTATGCTGGTGTCGGCCTTTGCCGGTCGTGAAAACGTACTCAATGCCTATGCCCAGGCGGTAAAAGAAAGATATCGATTCTTCTCCTTTGGAGATGCTATGTTGATTACAGATACAGGAGAATAGAGAAATGTGGAATATCGCCGACCTCATACGCAACTTCTTTACCCATAAGGATTATTTACCTGGTGCAGATAAAATGCCCGGCACGTTATTTACCCCTATGCATTTTATTGTGGCGTTGCTTTTTGTAGCGCTTGTTATAATTGCGTGCGCTGTGTGTAAAAAATTAGAGGAAAGCAAGCTGAAAAGGATATTTACTGTCTTGTGGGCATTTCTTGTTATCTTTGAGATTGCAAAAATAGTTTGGGAATCGGTAAGCGGTAAGGTTGTTTCCGTTGAACTGGGCGGCATTTTACCACTGTATCCTTGCAGTATTTTTATGTACGCAATGCCCTTTTCAATTTGGGGAAAGGGCATTGTCAGAAAGGCCGCTTGCGGCTATGTATGCACACTGGGCTTGCTGGGCGGATTGATCAATTTTGTGTATCCGGCCAATGTGCTAAGTAACTATTCCTGCATTTCCTTTGCAGGTTTTCATACGCTGACCTACCACAGTACAATGGTGTTCTGCGCATTTACGATGTTACTTTTCGGTTATCATACCTATACCGATGCAAGGAAGTTCCAGGACCTTCTTGTTCCGGCAATTCCTTGTCTTGTTATTTCTATACCGGCAAATCTGGTAAACTTTTCCCCAATAAATGCGGACTATATGTTTTTTAAGCTTCAGTCCTTCTTCTTTGCGCCCATCGGCGCTGCGCTTCCGGATATACTATGTGTATTGCTGGTATACTTCCTGTACCTTCTGATTCATTCACTTCCGTATATTCCTTTCTATATGAAAAATAAAAGCAAAACGAAATGTGAGGTTATGCAATAGCGACCTCCAGTAGGAGTGTAATATGTTTGAGTTACTAAAAACCGAAGGAAAGGCGCGAAGAGGTGTCTTTTCCTGCGCCCACGGCACGGTTCAAACCCCAGTTTTTATGAATGTCGGTACACAGGGGGCAATTAAAGGCGCATTAAGTGCCAAGGATTTAAAGGATATTGGCTGTCAGGTTGAATTGAATAATACCTACCATTTACACCTGCGTCCAGGTGACCAATTGGTGAAAGAATGCGGTGGCTTGCACAAGTTTATGACTTGGGACGGACCGATTCTGACGGACTCCGGCGGATTCCAGGTTTTCAGCCTGGCATCACTGCGAAAAATTAAGGAGGAGGGTGTAACCTTTGCCTCCCATATAGATGGCCATAAAATCTTTATGGGTCCGGAAGAGAGTATGCAAATCCAGTCCAATCTGGGTTCCGACATTTGTATGGCCTTTGATGAGTGCATTGAAAATCCTGCGCCCCGTGACTATGTAAAACAGAGTGTGGATCGCACCTATCGGTGGTTGGAACGCTGTAAGGCTGAAAATGCACGACTTAACGCGCTGCCGGATACTGTCAATAAAGAGCAAATGCTTTGGGGTATCAACCAAGGTGGCACCTATGCAGATATCCGTATCGATCATATGAAACGGATTGCAGAGCTTGACTTACCCGGTTATGCCATTGGCGGCCTGGCTGTGGGCGAAACGGCAGAGGAAATGTACGATATTATTGAGGCAGTAGAGCCGTATATGCCCGCCCATAAGACCCGCTATCTGATGGGTGTAGGAACACCCACGAATATTATTGAAGCAGTTGCCAGAGGCGTAGACTTCTTTGACTGTGTTATGCCTGCAAGAAATGCCCGGCACGCAAGATTGTTTACCTGGCAGGGTGCAATCAATTTAAAGAATGCCAAATACGCCAAGGATTTGTTACCAATTGACCCGGAGTGTGATTGCCCAGTATGCCGTCGCTACTCCAGGGCCTATATCCGTCACCTGTTTGTTGCAGAGGAAATGCTTGCTATGCGTCTTTGCGTTATGCATAATCTTTATTTCTACAACAAGCTGATGGAAAAAATCAGAAATGCACTGGATAACGGAACATTCGAACAGTTCAGATGTGAATATTCTGAAAAATTGAGCCGCAGAATCTAAATATTCCTTGCAATTTATGGAATCAATGCTATAATAGGCTCGTTAATAATTGAAAAGGAGACAATTTTATGTTGTATTTTTTGGAAAGTACTACCGGCGCAACCGGTGATGCTGCACAGGGTGGCGGCTTGCTGGGTATGCTGCCTATGCTGCTGGTTATGGTGGGTGTGTTCTACTTTATGCTCATTCGCCCTGAGAACAAGCGCAAAAAGGAAGCAGAGCAACTGCGTTCCAACATTAAAAACGGTGACAAGATTACCACGATTGGTGGTATTGTAGGCACTGTTGTTGATGTAAAGAGTGATAGCTTTGTCATTGAAACCGGTGCGGATCAAGTTCGTATCGAGTTTGCAAAGTGGGCGCTGTCTACCAACGAAACCGCTGCTGAGGCTGCAAAGGAAGAAGCAAAGAAAAAGCAGGAGCAGAAGGCTAAGGAAAAGGCTGCTAAGAAAGCTGCAAAGAATAAAGAAGACTAATAAAAAATCGGTAAGGTTTAACCTTACCGATTTTTTTGTTGTCTGTGTGTTTTCCATTCATTATAGAAGCGTACAACCGTAGATACAAGCAAAATGCCAACAGCAATTACTCCTGTAATGGCAATGGTGTGCTTACCTTGAGATGCGAAATTGGATAAATCTCCAACTATCAAATAGTTCGTGGTGTAGTAAATACCTGCGCCGGGAATTAACGGGAATATGGAGATAACCAGGTAGGAGATTGCCGGATACTTGCGAATTCTCGCCATTGTTTCTGCGTATGATGCAGCCATCAGCGCGGCGCAAAAGTAGCAGAGTATATCGTGGAATCCTAATAGGGAGGAAAGCGCGTAAATACCCCAGGCAAGGCAGCCGCCTAATGCGCACAGCAATCCGCCAAAACCGTGTATGTTAAACAGAAAGGTAAAACCGTAACAACCGACAAAGGCGGCAATACACTGTAAGATGAAGCCGTGGACCAGAGTAGGTTGATTGACAGGAATTCCCCAAAGACGAATGGAAAGTCGCCAAGCAACACCAGTGCCCAATGCAATGGCGGCAGCAACAAGAAAGACTTGGACAATGCGGTTAATTCCGGAATTTGTATCGCCGTAAATGATATCCCGCATAGCATTGGTGAAAATGAGCCCGGGAACAAGTATCATCAGCGGTCCGATAATTACCATATCGGTGTTGTTGGTAATTCCGGATAAGGCGGTCAGGTGCGCAACAAATGTCATAATAAATGCGCAGGCGATGGTTCGAAAGAAATGATTTGTCTTGAAACGCTGAAGGTACAGATCGGTCAGACCAAGAAAAATTCCGCATATACCACCGCAAAGAGCGTCTAATAAAGTGCCGCCAAAGAAGAATGCAAAGCCGAATGATCCTAAAAAATTACCCAGTAAAAGAATCGCTAATTTATGTCTTCTGCGGGATGCGTGGGTTTCCTTAAGCCACTGTATTGCAACACTCGGCTCCGGTGTTTCGGCGCAGATGCGTCTGCTAAGGGAGTTGTATTTTTCAACTGCATCCAAATCATTTCCGTGGTAGCCGATACGTTTAATTCTTGTTACGGATTTTCCGTCTGGGGTGCGTATTGAAACTGTCATACAGTTGGTTATAGCAAAAACTTCAGATTCAGCGCCATAGGCATTTAGAATCCGATTGATGCTATCTTCGATACGAAAGGTCTCTGCGCCGGCCATAGCCAGGCTAAAGCCAAGCTCTGTGACTAAGTCCAATAGAGTATCGGTATCCATACGCGTTCCTTCTTTCTGATTGTTTGCATATACTGCGTCTATAAAACCGCCGGAAGGAGGTTCCGGCGGTTTGGATTTATTTCTTTACAAACAGAACACCCAGTGTTCCAGGACCGCAGTGGCAGGAAATTGTGCAACCGGCCATTGTCCAATAGATATTTTCAAAATCGGCATATTCCTTGACAGCAGATTCCACCGCCTGTAAACATTCGTCAGAAACAGGTGTGCGGGTAACAAATAGGTGAGTTCTGTCTAAATCGTCACGATTGGCAAGACGGTCCTTCACATAAGCGCTCAGACACTTGGAATAGCTGCCGCGATATTTCTTGACAACACCCATTTTCCCGTCCTTAACCTCGATACAAGGCTTAAGGCCCAAAAGGTTAGCACCCAGCGCAGCAACGGCAGAGCAGCGCCCGCCCTTAACCATATAGCCAAGCTGGTCGAGCAAGAAACTTGCCTCCACCCTGGGGGTAAATTCGTTTAATAACTGCTTGATTTCCTCCAAAGAAGAAACAGAATTTGCCAATTCACAGGCCTTCAAAACCACAAGACCCTGTCCAGTGGAAAGATTTTTGGAGTCAATTACAGCAATGTTAGTAAATTCATTAGCGGCAAGACAGGCATTCTGATAGCTAGAAGACAGCTCTGAACTGAGGCTGATATGAACGATAGCATCGTAGTCGGCAGCATACTTTTCGAACAGCTCCAAATACTCACCCATACTTCCGGCTGTGGTGGTACACAGGTCACCACCGGCAGCTACGTGGGCAAAAATTTCGTCGGTGGTAATGGTAATTCCGTCGGAAAAAGCTTCGTCATTCTTAATAACCGTTAAGGGGAAAAGGGTTATGTCGTGCTTTTCCAGCAATTCTTTTGCTAAATCACAGGTACTGTCAGAAGTAATTTTGATTTTCATATTTTATCTCCCGTACTAATTTTGTATAGTAAAGTAAAGCTTGCATTATAGAAATTGTTTGGTAAAATAATAGCATAAATAAACGGTATTGTCAAATGCGTGGAGTGGAATATATGGAACTGAAATTTAATGTTTTTGGTATGACTTGCGCTGCTTGCTCCGCCACTGTGGAAAGAGTAACCAGCCGTCAACCCGGTGTCAAAAAAGCAGAAGTAAATCTCTTAGCCGGGACGATGAATGTGCAGGTTGAAAATGAATCTGCATCAGATGGGATTATTACGGCGATTCGTAATGCAGGATATGATGCGGCCTTGTTCGGTGAAGAAAGAAAACAAAAGCAAAATAAGATCGATACCTCATCAAAAATGCAGACACGTATTGTAGGTTCGGCAATTTGCCTGCTGGCGCTGATGTATTTCACAATGGGGCATATGCTGGGGATTCCTGCGCCACACTGGTATCATCAAAAGGAAAACGCGCTGCTTGCAGGCTTGCTGCAATTTTTCCTAACCTTGCCTGTTGTCTACCTAAACAGAAATTACTATTCCAAGGGTTTTGGCAGCCTGCTTCACAAGGCGCCTAATATGGATTCATTGATTGCGGTTGGCTCTGCGGCTGCTCTTTTGTATGGTGCTATAGCGTTGTTTCGAATGGCCTACGCAGTAGGGCATAACCAGTGGGATATTGTATTGGCGTATAGAGAGAATCTCTACTTTGAGTCAGCGGCTATGATTTTAACCCTGGTTACAGTAGGAAAGTACCTGGAAGATCGCGCTAAGGGAAAAACAGGCGATGCAATTGCGGCATTATTTGACCTAAAACCCAAAACCGCCACTGTAAGACGGGACGATGCAGAAGTTATCATTCCTGTTGAGCAGGTGAAAATTGGCGACGTTGTGCTTATCCGTTCGGGTGTAACGATTCCCGTGGACGGCACAGTTCTGCTGGGTCAGGCTTCTGTTGATCAAAGCGCGCTGACAGGGGAGAGTGTGCCTGTTGAAAAAGCTGCAGGCGATAATGCCGTGGCAGGAACCATATGCCGTGAAGGTTATATGGAAATCCGTGTGGAAAAAGTCGGTGAAGACACAACACTTAGCCAGATCATCAAAATTGTGGAACAAGCGGGTGGATCAAAAGCGCCCATTGCCAGACTTGCCGACAGGATTGCAGGTGTGTTTGTGCCTGTTGTTATGGTAATTGCATTGCTTACCCTTGGACTTTGGGTGATAGCGGGGCAGACATTGGAATTTGCATTAAATATGGCCATATCTGTGCTGGTTATCTCCTGTCCCTGCGCGTTGGGACTTGCTACACCGGTTGCCATTATGGTATCCACCGGACGTGGCGCAAATTTGGGAATCCTTTTTAAGAATGCGGAAGTATTGGAGAATCTGCATAGAGTAAATACGGTAGTGCTTGATAAAACAGGTACACTTACGAAAGGCGCGCCAGAGGTTACTGATATACTACCCAATGATATGGATGAAGATACGCTGCTAAAATTGGCTGCGTCTGTTGAGGCTCGTTCTGAGCATCCTTTTGCTAAGGCGATTTTGGCAAAAGCAGAGAATCGTTCCCGAAAGGAAGTCACAGAATTTCAGGTATTGCCCGGGCGGGGCGTCTTGGGTGTTGTTGCGGGTGAAAGAATTATCGGTGGCAATAGCCGTTTAATGGCAGAATACAAAATTGATGTTCCGGTTTATGAGGAATATACGAATGCGGGTAAGACACCCCTATATTTTGCAGCAGATACGCGTTATTTAGGTGCAATCATCGTTTCTGACGTGCTGAAAGAAAGCGCAATAGAAGCAATAGATGCGCTAAAAGACCTTCGTTTGGATGTGGTTATGCTCACGGGAGACAATCAGAAAACGGCAAATGCCATTGCCGGGGCAGCAGGTATCAAGCATATAATTTCCGATGTGCTTCCCGGCGATAAGTCAGGGGCAATTCAAGCCCTCCAAAAGCAGAACAAAAAGGTGTTAATGGTGGGTGACGGTATCAACGACGCCCCGGCGCTGGTGACCGCCGATGTGAGTATGGCTGTTGGCAGCGGTACGGATATTGCCATAGAATCAGCGGATATTGTGTTGGTCAATAAATCACTGAATAATATCGCGTATGCAATTAAACTCAGCAAGGCGACAATTAAAAATATCAAACAGAATCTGTTTTGGGCATTCTTTTATAACTGTTTGGGAATACCCATAGCGGCAGGTGTGTTGTATCCAACATTAGGTATTCAGCTTAGCCCGATGCTTGGGGCTGCGGCAATGAGTATGAGTTCTGTGTTTGTTGTGAGTAATGCGCTAAGATTGCGGCTGTTTCGGCCTGTAAAAAATAGAACGGAGGAAAAAACGATGGAAGTAGTGATTAAAGTTAACGGTATGATGTGTACCCACTGTCAGGCAAGGGTTGAGTCTGTTTGTAAAGGTGTTTGCGGTGTGGAGGATGCCAAGGTTGATCTGCAGGCAAAGACCGTAACAGTGAAGGGAAATACAGATATCGCTGCATTGAAAAAAAGCATCGTGGATGCAGGCTATGAGGTTATAGAGTAAGTCCGTTTTATTGGACAAAACGAATTGTATACTTAAGCCATAAAACACAGGGAGGTATGGTTTATGTTTTCCATTCGTTATGTGCAGGGACATATTCACGTATATGATTATCAAGGGGCATTCCTGTTTTCTGCTGATACGGAACAGGAGGCCAGAGAGGAACTTAAGGAGTATGCGAAACATACGTCTTGATATTTGCTACGAAGGCACACGTTACCGTGGTTGGCAGCGCCTTTCTGCTACGGACAATACGATTCAGGCTAAGCTGGAGAAAACGCTTAGCAGAATCCTTGAGGAGCCCATCGAGGTGTCTGCCAGCGGGCGTACCGATGCGGGTACCCACGCAAAGGGACAGGTAGTCAGCTTTCATTGCGAAAGCGCGATGTCCTGTGAAGAAATCCTTTTGCAACTTCGCCGTTATTTACCGGAGGACATCGGCATATATTCTTGTAAGAACGTGTCCCCGCGGTTCCACGCCAGGTTAAACGCGAAGACAAAAACCTATGTTT
>JAZNDB010000106.1:0-3857 GCA_045587845.1 Faecousia sp. | reverse complement strand
CCGACGGCTCTATTTCTCAGCAGGTTTATGACAAGGTTTGTTGGAACAACGCCGCAAAGCAGCTTGGTTTTGAGACCCTTGATCAGCTGCAACAGAAAGGAGCTGACCGGCTATGATTATGAAAAAACTAGACATCCACTGTCACGTATACGACTATATCGGTCTGTCCAGACCGGACGGCTCTTTCTTCATGCTGCCTGAACAGGAAATCGAGATGTTCGACCGGAAGAACGTGGCACGGGGCGTCATTTTGCCTGAGGTTCACCACGACGGCACCATGACCGGTGAGTTTCAACGTGTGGAAGACGTAGCAAAAATTGTAGAAAAGTATCCCGATCGGTTCTACTTCTTTATGAATTTGGTTCCCTACACCCTGTACGTCAATCCCGAGGCTGATTTCTCCGATCTGATTGAGTATTATTTGAAGCTGGGCGCTAAGGGCGTTGGCGAAATGTGCTGCAATATGCGTTTCTACGACCCCCTGATGGACAACGTACTCTTCCACGTAAACAAGTACAAGCTTCCCTTTATTTTCCATATGACCCGCAAAGAATTCTGCTCCTACGGTATTCGGGATGATCTGGAGCTTAACGGCTTGGAAACCGCTCTGCAAAAGTGGAAGGACATCACCTTCCTGGGCCACTCTGCCGATTTCTGGGCAGAGATTTCCGGAGATGAGTTCCACTCCGGCTATCCCAAGAGCAAGGTTCTGCCCGGTGGCCGTGTTGTTGAACTGATGCGCAAGTATCCCAACCTCCACGGTGATTTGTCTGCAGGCAGTGGTCTGAACGCCCTGCGCCGCGACAAGGAGTTCGCCATCTCCTTCCTAAACGAGTTCCAGGATCGCCTGTACTACGGTCAGGATGTATGCTCCCCCACCGGCGATATGCAGCACAGTGAGTATCTGGATTCTCTTGTGGAGAACGGCGACATCAGCCAGGAAGTTTACGACAAGATTTGTTGGAAAAACGCCGTAAAACTGCTGAATCTGCCTCTGACTGCCAAGGATTTTATGCTTTAAAAAAAGAAAACAGGGTGTGTAACACACCCTGTTTTTATTTGTTCTGTTCCAAGTAAATCAGCAATACTGCAATATCCGCGGGGCTGACACCGGAAATGCGGCTGGCCTGTCCGATGGACACCGGGCGGATTTCAGAGAGCTTATCCCTTGCCTCCAACCGCAGGCCTGCAATCTTTTCATAATCGATATTTTCAGGAAGCAAGCGGGCTTCCTCCTTTTGGAATTCCTCCACCTGCTTTTCCTGCCGCGCCAAATAGCCGGCATATTTTACCTGGATTTCCACTTCCTCCGTCACCGCCGCAGGCAGGGAAGGACGGCTTGCGTCAAAGGGGGCAATATCCCCGTAGGACACCCCGGGGCGGCGAAGCAAATCCGCAAGACGGGCTGAATTTTCCACCGGCGCAGACTCCCGCAATGCCAGCATATCGTTTAGCGCCTTACTTGCAGGCACACCACTACCTTCCAGCCGCTGGATTTCCTTTGCCACGGCAGCATATTTTTCTTCCACCTGGACAAGTCTTTCCTGGGGCACCAAGCCAACTCTTGCGCCGATATGGGTTAGTCGCTGGTCGGCATTATCCTGCCGGTGAAGCAGGCGGTACTCGCTGCGGCTGGTCATAATCCGGTAGGGCTCTTCCGTGCCCTTGGTGACCAAATCGTCAATGAGCGTGCCGATATAGCTGGTATCCCGGGTCAAAATCAGCGGGTCTTTTCCTTGCAATTTCAGCGCGGCATTGATGCCGGCAATCAAGCCCTGTACCGCTGCTTCCTCATATCCGGAAGATCCATTGAACTGACCTGCGCCATAAAGGCGGTCAATTTTCTTATACTCCAGCGTAGGCAGCAGGCTGGTGGGGTCGATGCACTCGTATTCAATAGCATAGGCAGGACGCATCATTTCCGCATTTTCCAAACCCGCCACCGTGCGGAGCATTTTCAGTTGCACGTCCTCGGGCAGAGATGAGGAAAAGCCTTGAATATACATCTCCTCCGTGTCCAAGCCACAAGGCTCAATAAATAGCTGGTGGCGGCTTTTGTCCGCAAAGCGGACGATTTTCGTTTCAATGCTGGGACAGTACCGGGGTCCAACGCCGGAAATGGTGCCGTCGTACATAGGGCTGCGGTGGAGGTTTTCCCGAATCACTTGATGGGTTTCCTCGTTGGTATAGGTCAGGTAGCACACCGCTTGATTGTTAAGCCGATGGGTCGTACGGAAAGAGAAAGGCTCGGGATCTTCGTCACCGGGCTGCAGCTCCATTTTGGAAAAATCAATACTGCGGCGATTCACTCTGGGAGGTGTGCCGGTCTTAAACCGACGCAGAGGCAAGCCCAGTTCCCGCAGATTGTCTGCCAAGCCGATGGAGGCGTGCATTCCGTCAGGGCCTGCAGACTCCACACTTTCTCCCGTAATAACGGTGCTGTCCAAATACGTGCCGCTGGCGATTATTACCGCTTTGGCGCTGTAAATTGCTCCCAGCTTGGTGCGTACGCCTGTCACTCCACCGTTTTCCGTGAGAATTTCTACAATCTGCGCCTGCTTTAGCTGCAAATTCTCCTGCAGTTCCAGGGCGTGTTTCATATATTCCTGGTAGCGGCGGCGATCACCCTGGGCGCGGAGAGAGTGGACGGCAGGGCCTTTGCCCTTGTTCAGCATACGGTACTGAATACAGGCAGCATCCGCCGCAACACCCATTTCGCCGCCCAATGCGTCCAGTTCCCGCACCAGATGCCCCTTGCCTGTGCCGCCAATGGCAGGGTTACAGGGCATATTGCCCACCGCATCCAGATTGATGGTGAACAAAATGGTGCTATGCCCCAGACGGGCAGCAGCCAGCGCCGCCTCAATGCCGGCGTGTCCGGCACCGATGACCGCAATATCGCAATCACCTGCGTGATAAGTGTTCATAAAATACTCCTTAAACACAACCAACTTGGCTCTCCCTTTGGGAGAACTGTCAGCAAAGCTGACTGAGAGGGTTTCTTTGTACGACCCTCTCCGTCAAAAATCAAAGATTTTTGCCACCTCTCCCAAGGGGAGAGGCAAGACCGCTTTACGCTTCGGTTTCGGCTTTCTTCTCTTCTTCTGGCATAACGAAAGGCTTGCACACTACTTCGCAGCGGTTAATGGGTGTTCCCAACGCGTGAAATTTCTCCTCGTAGCCGGTCATAATGCCCACGATGCCGTTTTCGTGCAAGTTTCGGGTCAGGTTGTTCACCTGCAAACCGCAGGCTGCAAACTCCTCCACAGAGTACTCAAACAAGGGCGCATTGTCCGTTTTAAAGTGGATCTCGCCGCCTTCCTTTACGGTACGGCAGTACTTATCCAAAAAGCTTCTGTGGGTCAGGCGGCGCTTGGCATTTTTCTTTCTGGGCCAAGGGTCGGGGAAGTTGATAAAAAGACGCTCAATTTCCTTGGAAGCAAAGATTTCCTCCATATTTGCCACGTCCATATCAATAAAAAACACGTTCTTAAGGCCCATATTCTGCGTCTTTTCCATAGCCACAACCATAGCCTCCCGGCAACGCTCCACCGCAATCAGCAAAACATCGGGGTTTGCCTGGGCAGTTTCGGCAGTGAATTTGCCCTTGCCGCAGCCAACCTCCACCCACAGGGCGGTGCAATCCGGTTTCAGAGAACGCCACTTGCCTTTATAATCGGCAGGCGCGGCAATGCGATAGGCGCTGGTTGCTGCCATACGACTGTCTAAATTTTTCATTCTTCTCATTCGCATAAGAAAAACCTCGTATCCATAGTATTTCAGTTTATAGTATAGCAGAAAAGCAGCTTATCTGCAACCTTTAAGTGACCCGTACGGGAATCGTTTGCATTTTCACC
>JAZNDB010000105.1:0-10792 GCA_045587845.1 Faecousia sp. | reverse complement strand
CTCTGTTGCACTTGTCCTGGGGTCACCCCCGGCGGGCATTACCCGTTATCCTTGCCCTGTGGAGCCCGGACTTTCCTCACCTGCAGCTTTTCAGCTTGCAGCCCCGGCTGTCCAACCTGGTCGCCGCTCTATTGTACATTAAAGTTGTTGGATTGTCAAATTACTTGCAAGGGCGCAGAGGAATATGCTCCAATAATTGCAGCTGATATTTTGCTACCAACTCCAGCGCCTTTTCCTCCGTTGCCGGGTCGGTTACATCCTTCGGTGTGTGGGCATCGCTGCCGAGAACCACCTTGCAGCCTGTTTCACCGGCAATTTTCCAAAAATCCTCCCGGGGATATTGCCGCTGGGTACGCAGACCCAAAAGGTTGATCTCCAGGGGAATATCATACTTTTTTGCCGCTTGACATAGCCGCCTTGCCTGCTCCTGATAAAATACCGGATCACCCACAAAATGCAACAGATCCGGATGGGCCAGATAAGAAAAACAACCCGTCCCCATAGCCTCAATTACTTGGGTGCAGTATTTTTCCAAAAGGGCATTGTCCTCGGTAGGACGGCCGTTGTAAGGCTCACCCTGCTCGTTTCCGCACCAATGCTGACCCAGCACAAAATATTCAATATCATAAGGTGCGATCAGTTTGAACAGATCGTCCATTCTGGTTGGATAATATTCCACTTCCAGGCCTAGTCGAATATCAATTTTGTCAGCATATTTTTCCCTCAGCGTCAGCACAGAGGTCACATAATCTTCCAACTGGTCAGGAAACATACGCATATGGGTGTAGTACCCATCGGGAAAGAGGAAGGGCGTGTGGTCAGAAAACCCCAAAACTTTCAAACCGCCGTCAATAGCCTGGAGGACATATTCTTCATCTGTGCCTGTTGCGTGGCGGCATCGGGCTGTATGTGTGTGGTAATTTTCTGTCATAAAGGGTCTCCTTAGGTGTTTTCTTTATTCTATACCGCGAAAGACCCATTGTCAAATGTCTTGCAAAATATCCCAAGAAAGGCTATACTATATAAAAGACCTTCGTTGAATTGAGGAATGGTTATGGTAAGTTTATTGGAATCCTATTTTACCTCCCTACAGGGAAAACGCATTGCCGTATTGGGCCTGGGCGTGAGCAACAGACCCCTTGTGCGTTTAATGCTGCGTTACGGTTGTACGGTAACCGGTTGCGAGAAGACACCCTATGAAAAGCTGGATACAGAAGTTCTGGAACTGGAACAACTGGGCTGCAAATTGCAGACAGGAGAAGCTTATCTGGAGAATTTATCTGCAGATTTGGTGTTCCGTACACCGGGTATGCACCCTGATAATCCTGCCCTTGCAGCTCTGCGGAGCGCAGGAGCAGAGGTCACCAGCGAGATGGAAGTGTTCTTCGCGCTTTGCCCCTGCACCATTTTGGCAGTTACCGGCTCTGACGGTAAAACCACTACCACCACGCTGATTTCTGAACTGCTGAAAGCCTCGGGAAAGACCGTGTGGCTGGGTGGCAATATCGGCACACCCCTGCTGCCGTTGCTGGACGAAATGAATGTGACGGATTTTGCGGTTGTTGAGCTGAGTTCCTTCCAATTGATGGATATGCGTCATAGCCCTCACGTAGCGGTTGTGACCAATTTGGCGCCAAACCATTTGGATGTCCATAAGGATATGGCTGAATACGTAGAGGCAAAGAAAAATCTGTTCCGCTACCAAATGGCAGACGATGTGCTGGTGCTGAATTTGGATAATGCAATTACCGCAGAGTTCACAGGAAACGGCGCTACGGCCTACTTCTCCCGAAAGGAAAAAACAAACGTCTATCTGGACGGCAATATTATTTACCGCGGGGAAACACCCTTGCTGGATACCCGGGAAATTGCGATTCCCGGCGTCCACAATATCGAAAATTATATGGCGGCAATTCTGGCGGTGGAGGGTCTTGTAGACGACGAAACAATCCGCAAGGTGGCGCGGGAATTTGGTGGTGTGGAGCATAGAATTGAGCTTGTTCGCGAAAAGAACGGGGTGAAATTCTATAACGATTCCATCGCTTCCTCACCCAGCCGTACTATCGCAGGTCTGAATAGCTTTGATAAGAAGGTGCTGTTGATTGCTGGTGGCTACGATAAGCACATTCCTTACGATGTGTTAGGCCCTGTGATTTGCCAAAAGGTGAAGAAATTATATCTCAATGGCGCTACTGCAGACCAAATCCGGCAGGCGGTAGAAACTGCGCCGGAATATATTCCCGGTTATCCTGAAATCATTGACTGCGGCGATTTTACTACCGCTGTGCAGCGGGCAGCGAAGGATGCTGCAAGCGGGGACGTGGTGCTGATGAGCCCTGCCTCGGCGGCCTTCGACCAATTTAAGAATTTTATGGTACGGGGAGACTACTTTAAGAAGTTAGTTAAGGAGCTGTAATATGGTCATTTCCAAGCTTACAAATACAGTCCGGAAAGTCCTGCCACCCAAGTACTGCGGCGCAGTGATTGTGGCAGCAGGAACGGCCTCCCGTATGGGTGGTATTGACAAGGTAATGGCAGAGCTTGACGGCGAGCCGATGATTGTCCGTACCGTCCGCGCCTTTGAAAATTGCGATGCCATTCGTGAAATCGTAATTGTAACCCGGCAGGATTTGATTATGAAAATCACAAACCTGTGCGCAGGGTTTTCCAAGGTGAAAACCGTGGTGGTTGGGGGATCGGATCGGGCAGAGTCTGTGTATAACGGATTAAATGCTCTGTCCTCCAAGGTAAAACTGGTGGCGGTGCAGGACGGCGCAAGACCGCTGATCACGGGCGCGGTAATTGACAGAACTGTTCGGGCAGCCCATTCCTGCGGTGCGGCAGCGCCGGGAATCCCCGTAAAGGACACAGTGAAAGTCCTGCAGGACGGCTTTGTGCAAGCAACGCCGGACAGAAGCCGCCTGCAAGCCATTCAAACACCCCAGGTGTTTGATGTGGATATTCTGAAAGGGGCATTGGAAAAGGCGAAAAAAGACAACGCAACCATTACAGACGATTGCTCAGCGGTAGAACGGTTGGGAATGTCTGTGAAGATTGTAGAGGGCGATGAGCGAAATATTAAGGTTACCACACCTATGGACCTGAAGATTGCCGCGCTTCTGTTGGAGGAAATGCAATGAGAATTGGACACGGCTATGATGTGCATCGGTTGGTAGAGGACAGAGAGCTGATACTGGGCGGTGTGAAAATTCCCTATGAAAAAGGCCTTTTGGGGCATTCTGATGCAGATGTTTTGCTCCACGCGGTGTCAGATGCGCTGTTAGGAGCAGCAGGCTTGGGGGATATTGGCAGGCATTTTCCTGATACAGACCCCGCTTACAAGGGCGCAGACTCTCTGAAACTTCTGGCGTGCGTGGTAGAGAAAATCCATTCAGCGGGCTACCGGGTTTCCAATGTGGACGTGACAATGATTGCCCAAAAGCCCAAACTGAAGGATTATATTCCCCAAATGCAGCGCAATATTGCTTTGACTTTAGAGGTGGCGGAGAGCCAAATCAATGTAAAGGCCACAACCGAGGAGCATTTAGGCTTTACCGGCGATGGCAGCGGAATGGCCTGCCACGCAGTATGTCTTTTGGAAAACCTTTGAAGAACCCATAAATCAACACAAAATTACCCTCCCGAACATAAATTGGTTCGGGAGGGTTTATTTATGAAGAATTGTATGATCACCTTTCGCTCGGTGACTCCCGCCCAGCGGGCAGAAGAAGAATTACACCGGATGGGAGTAGAATGCACAATACAGAGGACACCCAAATGGATGGAAGAAAAAGGCTGTGGTTATAGCGTGAAACTGGACTGTCAGGATATTATGGTGGCTACCGCGTTGTTACGGCAACGGGGAATCTCATACCGTAAGGTATATGCGGTGGGTGATAATGGAAACCCGGAGGAACTGCGCTTATGACCTATTTGGACAATGGGGCAACATCTTTCCACAAACCCGAATCGGTTTATCGGGCAATGCGGTGCGCTTTGGAAAATTGCGCCAATCCCGGTCGTGGCGGCTATGCAGCCGCCATGACCGCATCAAAAACCGTACTTCGTTGCCGGGAACTTGCATCAGAACTGTTTTCCTGCCAGCCGGAGCAAGTAGCAATGACCTATAATTGTACCCACGGCTTGAACATTGCCATTAACACACTGGTTAAGGAAAATTCCCGGGTAGTGATTTCCGGCTTTGAACACAATGCGGTTACCCGCCCATTGCACGCCAAAAGAGCGAAAATATCCGTGGCGGGCAGAAAGCTCTTCGATTGGGAGGATACGTTGAATCGCTTTGAAGACGCTTTGCGACGGGGGGCAAATGTGGCGGTTTTTACCCACGTATCCAATGTGTTTGGTTATATCCTGCCGGTGGAAGAAATGGCAAAGCTATGCAGACACTACCGGGTGCCGTTTATTCTTGATGCGGCGCAATCTGCGGGAATGTTGCCGGTTGATATGGAGAAACTGGGGGCGGAGTTTATTGCAATGCCCGGGCATAAAGGTCTTCTTGGCCCACAGGGAACAGGCCTCCTTTTGTGCAAAAGTGTGCCCACACCCCTTTTGCAAGGGGGAACGGGAAGTTTGTCCAAAAGTTTGGATATGCCGGATTTTTTACCGGATGTTGCGGAAGCAGGCACACTAAATGTTCCCGGAATTGCAGGACTCTCGGCAGGTATCTCCTATATTTTACAGCAGGGAACAGAACGGATTCTGGCAAAGGAAAAGGCAGAAGCGTATCGTTGCGGAAAAGCGTTGGAAGAGTTGGGATACCGGGTGTTTATGGGGCAGCACCAGAGTGGAACAGTGTCTTTTGTGCCCGATACGGACTGTGAAGAGTATGCGCTTCTTTTGGGCAACCAAGGCATTGCTGTGCGGGCTGGATTGCATTGCGCCCCCCTTGCCCACGAAAGTGCAGGCACGTTGGAAACAGGAACGGTGCGTGTCAGTTTTGGTCACGATGCTGCGCCGTGGCAAACCGGAAATCTGCTATTGCAAGCAAAGAAAATTGCCCACCAAACGTAAAAAAATTATGAATTACTATTGCTATCAGAGCGCCAATCCGCTATAATAGGATAGATAATAGGCTAGTTATGCCAATGACACAAAACCGTTGGCATTGCACCATAGAAATACACAGGGAATGAGGGGTCTTTATGGGAACAATAGAATTTATATGGCAGCAGATTCAAGGAATGCGATGGTCAGACTATTTAGACATTATTCTTGTGGCATTTTTAATTTATAAGCTCATACCCCTGTTCCGGTCTACGGGAACAATGCGGATCGCCTGGGTGGTTGGTGTCATCATCGTAGTGGCTTCCGTTACAGATTTGCTGAAACTGCATACACTTAGCTACCTGTTCTCTCAGGTGCTGGCAGTAGGTCTTTTGGCGCTGGTTGTTTTGTTTCAACCGGAACTGCGCCGTATGATTGACCACTTAACCAATATGAAACTGAAGAATTTCTTAGGTTCCGGAAAACCCCAGCAGGAGATGGCGTCTGTAATTGCGCAGACCGTACACGCCTGTGAGATGATGAGCCGCCAAAAGATTGGCGCATTGATTGTGTTTGCCCGGGATAACCGTCTGGATGAATATTTTAAGACCGGTACAATGATCGAGGGTAGAGTTTCTGAGCAGCTGATTCGGAATGTGTTCTTCCCGAAAGCAGCTTTGCACGATGGCGCAATGATTATCAGAGATGGTTTGGTAACCGCAGCAGGTTGCGTATTGCCTCTGTCGGAAAGTGACCGTCTGAGCTTAGACTTAGGCACCCGTCACCGCGCTGCAGTGGGAATGAGTGAAGTTTCCGATGCAGTTGTAGTGGTTGTTTCTGAAGAAACCGGTGTAATTTCCGTAGCAGTGGGCGGTGTGCTTAAGCGTCAACTTGCGCCTAAGACCCTGGAGAAGTTGCTACTCAATGAGTTGTGCCCCGAGGATGAAAACCACCAGGACACATTAACAGAAAAAGCCATTCAGCTATACCAAAAGCTGCAAAAGAAGGACAAAGGAGGAAACGCAAATGAAAAATAAAGCCATAGCGATTCTTCTGTCTGTTGTGGTGGCGTTTGGTCTTTGGCTGTATGTCATAACCGTTGTAAGTCCGGAGTCGGAGAAGACCTATTACGAGATTCCCGTGGTGATGCAGAATAAGAACATTCTGGCAGAACGCGGACTGATGATTGTTAATGAAATACCCAATGTGACGTTGGCGCTGAAAAGTGACCGTACCATTTTGAATGACCTGAACGAGGCGAATATCAATGTGATTACCAATGTGGCGAACATTGAAAAGCCCGGTATGCACTATCTGACCTACGATATTTCCTATCCGGGCAATATTCCCCATAACGACATTACGGTTCAAAGCAGCAGCACAGACTTGATAATCGTAAAAGTGGAAAACAGAGTCAGCAAAACAGTGCCTGTGGTGATGGATTACCGTGTTTCTACTGTCCCACAGGGGTACGTTTCCGACTTGGAGAATGTGCAACTGAGCGACACCGGTATTGAAATCTCCGGTCCGGAATCTGTAATGGAGCAGATTACAAAAGCCGTCATCAAGGTGGACTTGTCCACCCAGACCAAAACACTGGCCGGTGAATTCAAATACACTTTGTGTGACGATCAGGGCGCGCCTGTAACTGTGGATTTGGTAACAACCAACACAGAAAAGGTGAGCCTGATGGTGAAAATTCAAAAGGTGAAAGAGATTGAACTGAAGCTGGATATCGTTGAAGGCGGCGGCGCAACATTACAAAACACCACCATCGAAGTGGACACAACACAAATTCAGATTTCCGGTAGCGATGCTCAACTGGAGGGGCTGAATTCCATAAACATCGGCACAATCAATTTGGGTGAAATTTTGGAAGACCAGACATTAACCTTCCCCATCGTCCTGCCGGAAGATGTGTCCAACCAAACCGGTGTGGAACAGGTGACAGTAACCATTAAGCTGCCTAAATTGAAAACAAAAACATTCCGCGTAACTTCTATCTCGGCAATCAATGTGCCGGAGGGCTTGCAGGCAGATATTATTACAAAGGCCTTGCAGGTAACAGTACGTGGCCCTGCCAAGCTGATAGACAAAATGAAGGAAGAAAATCTGTCTGCAGTAATCAATCTTGCAGAGGCACAGGCAGGCAACGTTACTATGAAGGCAGAAATTCGGGTAAGTGAAGACTTTGCAGGCGTAGGCGCGTTGGATACTTATACTGTTTCTGCAAATCTGCACAGTTGATCGTTACAAAAGAATACACCCCGGTGATATGCCGGGTAAGAAAAGAGGAAAGCACCTTGATTAAGAGTATGACCGGCTACGGCCGCGCTGTGGAAACGGTAAACGGAAGAGAATTTACTGTAGAATTGCGCTCTGTAAACAATCGGTATCTGGATTGTTCTGTGCGGCTACCCAGAATTCTGTCCTTTGGAGAGGATGCGGTAAAGCAGGCAGTGAAGAACGCCATATCCCGCGGCAAGGTAGATGTGTTTATCTCCGTCCGCAGTGAGGGCGGCGATGAAGTACAGGTTACCTTGAACGAGGCAGTTTTGCAGAGCTATCTGGAAGCGATGCACCGTATGGTGGAACAATTCCAGATTTCCGATGATATTTCGGTGTCCTCTGTTTCCCGTCTACCTGAGGTCTTTACACTGGAGAAACCCCAAGTGGATGAAGAACAGTTGCTGCTGGATATGATGTCGGTGGTTGCAAAAGCCATAGATGGTTATAATACTATGCGCACTACCGAAGGCGAGGCGCTGGACAAGGATTTGCGCAGCCGCGGCAATACCATTTTGGAGTATGTGGCGCAGGTAGAAAAGGGTAATGCCCAAACAGTGAGTGACTACCGCACAAAGCTGGAGAACAAACTGAAGGAAGTGCTGAACAATACTGCCATCGATGAAAGCAGAATTCTCACAGAGGCTGCCATTTTTGCAGATAAGGTTGCCGTTGACGAGGAAACTGTGCGTTTGCGCAGCCACCTGCAGCAGATGAATCAAATGTTGGACGAAGGCGGTGCGGTTGGCAGAAAGCTGGACTTCCTCCTTCAGGAGATGAACCGTGAAGCAAATACCATCGGCTCAAAATGCACTGACGTGAATCTGGCGCGGATTGTGGTGGATATTAAGGCTGAGCTGGAAAAGATTCGGGAACAGACCCAGAACATTGAGTGAGGCCGTTATGAAACTGATTGGAATTGGATTTGGCAGTATGGTTGCCGCCCATCGTGTGCTTGCGATTGTGGAGCCGGATTCGGCGCCCATTAAGCGCGTCATTCAGGAAGCCCGGGATCGGGGAATGCTGATTGATGCCTCCTACGGCAGAAAGACCAAGGCAGTGCTGCTGATGGATACCGACCACGTGATTCTGTCTGCTCTGACAACAGATGTATTATCATCCCGCTGGGAGGACAAGCAGGAGGAAAGTAACAATGGGTAAACTGTTTGTGATTTCAGGCGCTTCCGGTGTGGGAAAAAGCACAGTGCTTGCCAAGGTAATGGCAAGCCGTCCGGATTTGAAATTCTCCGTTTCCGCAACCACCCGCGCACCCCGCCCCGGGGAGGTGGACGGAAGAGAATACTATTTCGTCACCAAGGACAAGTTCCGGGATATGATTGAAACCGATGCGTTTTTGGAGTACGATGCCCATATGAATCACTTCTACGGTACCCCCAAGGCGCAGTTAGAGGAAAAACTCCAAACCGGCAGCGTGATTTTGGACATTGAGCCCAACGGCGCATTCAATGTGCGACAGGAGCGAAAGGATGCAATTTTGATTTTTATTGCGCCGCCCTCTCTAAAGGAATTGGAAGACCGCTTACGCGGCCGCGGAGATACCTCAGAGGAACAAATCCGGGTCCGTCAAGCCAGAGTGGCTTGGGAAATGGAACAGAGCAAACGTTATGATTATGTGGTAGTCAACGATAAAGTTGCTGCCTGCGCAGAAAGAATTTTGGAAATTATTGCCCACGAGGCAGATTGAATAATTGGAGGAAATTACTATGTTGTACCCCCCCGTAGCAGATTTGTTAAAGAATGTTGATAGCCGCTATTTGCTGGTGAACGTGGTTGCCCAGCGGGCAAGACAGATTGCCTCTAAGGCGGAAGAGCTTCAGGAGGAACTGCCTGAGAAGCCTGTTACAATGGCCATCAAGGAAGTGGCAGAAGGCGCATTAACTGCAAGCTTGAAGGACGAGTATATGCACTAATTTTCCGGCAAATAGAGGAGGAGGGGTTTTATGATTGCAAAGATTGCCGTTTCTGCGGCGAATTTTGCCATTGATAAGCCCTATTCCTACTATTTTCCGGAGGAAATGCACGTGCTACCCGGAATGCGGGTGGTGGTCCCATTTGGACGCAGCAATCGCGCTGTAGAAGGTGTGGTGCTCACCGTTGAGGAAGGCGCAAACGATGGCTTGAAGCCAATCCTTCGCAGAATGGATGATGCGCCTGTTTTGTCCAACACAATGCTCCGTTTGGCATCCTTCTTAAAGGAGCGCTACTTTTGTACGTTCTTTGATGGGGTGCGGGCAATGCTTCCTGCGGGCCTGTGGTTTCAAAGCAAGGATACCTATGCCCTTACAGAGGATCGCAGCTGGCAGGATAAGAACCTTAGACAAGCCGACGGAAAATTGCTTTTGCAGGTGCTTTTGGATTGCGGCGGCAGCGCAGAAGGCTCTGTACTCAGACAAAGTATCCCTGATGAGGAACGGTTTGAAAAGGCAATTACCTATCTGGTGAACAAGAAATGGATTACCGCCCAGCGGGATTATCTTCGCAGAACGTCGGACAAGCAACAGCAGGTTGCCACCCTTTGCACATCGGCAGAGGAGGCGCTTGCCTATGCTGCATCCCGCCCGAAATCTGCGGCTATGCAGCGCTCCGTTTTGGAACTGCTGTGCAGTATTGGCTCTGCGCCAGTGAAGGAAATTTGCTATTTTACCGGCGCAAAAGCTGCCACTGTACGTCGCTTGGCAGAGCTGGGATACGTGGAACTCTACGAAAAAGAGGTGCTCCGCTGTCGGGAGATTAAACCCGCACAGTTGGACGGACCTTTGACATTAAATTGTGAACAACAAGAGGCTTTTTACGGCTTAAGCGCCCAAATGGAATCACAGACACCCGGTACCGCGCTGCTTTACGGTGTCACCGGCTCCGGAAAGACTTCTGTGTATATTAAACTGATTCAAAGCTGTATTGAACTGGGCAAGCAGGCCATTTTGCTTGTGCCGGAGATTGCCTTGACACCGCAGCTTTTGGGGCTGATGGCGGCATACTTTGGCGAGCAGGTGGCAGTGCTTCACAGTAGCTTACCCGCCGGTGAACGGTATGACCAATGGAAGCGGGTACGCACCTCAGATGCAAAACTGGTGATCGGCACCCGTTCTGCGGTGTTCGCCCCCTGTGAAAATCTGGGGCTTATCATTTTGGACGAGGAGCAGGAACACTCCTATAAGTCCGAAAATACCCCCCGTTACCACGCCCGTGAGGTAGCCCAATGGCGGGGACTAAAAGAGAATGCATTGGTGCTGCTGGGATCTGCAACCCCCAGTGTGGAAAGTATGTTCTATGCAAAATCCGGCAAATATGAGCTCTATAGGCTCAAAAACCGCTTTGGCGGACGGCCTTTGCCGCAAGTTGAGATTGTGGATATGCGTCAGGAGATCAAGCTTGGTAATGATCTGTCCCTGAGCAATGCCTTGCAGAATGCCCTGCGCGATACGCAGCAGGCAGGTAAACAGGCAATCTTATTTCTAAACCGCAGAGGCAACAGCCGCGC
>JAZNDB010000104.1:0-3356 GCA_045587845.1 Faecousia sp. | reverse complement strand
ACCCCTTGATTCACTGCGTTCTGCTCCGGAATACCGTGATCCTGCAGCTCCAGATAAAAATTATCTTCACCGAAAATATCCGCAAGTTCCAACGCATAGGCTTTTGCCGCATCGTAATCTTCCTGCAGCAACCGCTGCGCCACACCGCCAGCCAAACAGGCAGAGGTTGCAATCAAACCCACGTGGCGCTGACGAAGCAGCGCTAAATCCACTCTTGGCTTGCCGTAAAAGCCCTCAACAAAGGCCTGTGATACCAGATAGCATAAATTTTCATAGCCTGCCCGGTCTTTGCACAACAGCACCAGGTGATAGGGGTCATTGTCAATGCCGTGGACTCTGTCGGACATATTACGAGGCGCAACGTACACCTCACAGCCGATAATCGGCTTAATACCGGCAGCCTTTGCGGCTTTATAGAAATCGATACAACCGTACATTACACCGTGGTCGGTAATGGCAACGGCAGTCTGCCCCAATTCCTTGACCCGGTCCATAAGTCCTTCGATCCGACAGGCACCGTCCAGGAGGCTGTATTCCGTATGTAAATGCAAGTGTGTAAAGCTCATTTATTCCCCTCCTGTGCCAGTTGCACCAGCTTTTGAAGCCTGTGATTCATAGCAGGTTTACTAATAGGCGGCTGCATCATAGCTGCCAGTTCCGTCAAAGAAGATTCGGGATTTTCCTCTCTTGCAACAGCCGCCTGCTGAAGCTTGACAGGCAAATTCTGGAACACGCCGTTTTCTCGCAACTTGCGAATGGCGGACAGTTGCTCCTGCGCCGCCTCAACCACCTTAGAGGTGTTGGCATCGTCGCAGTTGCAGCGACGATTGACCTTATTGTTCAGTTCCTTTTCCAGCTTGGCCTCCATAATGCCCATTGCCGCAATGGGCGCGCCCAGGTAAGTAAGGCAGTCGGAAATCAAGTCGCTTTGCTTTAGGTATAACACCTTGTTGCCACCGCGAACAGTGTACTTTGGCTGAAAATTCATACTCTCCCGCAGCAAACTGTCACACTCGCGGGCCACACTGCTATGGGTGGTGGTGAATTCCATATGATAGCCCTTTGCCGGGTCAGTTACAGAGCCGCCGGCTAAGAATGCGCCTTTTAAAAAAGACACCTTGCAGCAATCCTCCTCCACTACCGGCAGGTTGATGTGCAAAGAAAGGGTATCTTTTGCATCAAAACCATAGGACGTCATAATGCGGTGGATCTTCTCTTTATCCGAAATCTGAAAATTCAGTTTTCCTGTGGTTGAATCGTTGGGTTCCAAATCAAAGCCTATACCAAAGGCCTTCTTGAATAATTTGGGCAGAATTTGGGCAAATTCCCGACTTTCTGTAATAATTCGAATATTATCCCCTTGAAAACTATTGCAAAACAGCAAAATTCCAAAGCACTCTGCCAAGGCGCAACAATGCTTTGTGGGGATATTGCGGCAGATTTCTGCCTTCGCATTGCCTGAAAATGATACGGCCACGGCGTTATGCTCCTTTCTACCAAATGCGAATTTCCGGCTCCAGGGAAATTCCTGTGTTTTCAAATACTTTTTGGGAAACATTTTGCAAAAGCTGCTTTACATCATTGGCAGTTGCGCCGCCCAAGTTTACAACAAAGCCTGCGTGTTTCTCCGATACCGCTGCGCCGCCTACGCGATAACCCTTCAAACCGGTTTGGTCAATGAGGGCTGCGGCATAACCGCCAACAGGACGTTTAAAAGCAGAACCTGCAGAGGGTAAATCCAAGGGCTGGGAATTTCTTCGCTTTGTCATTAAGTCCTGCATCACCGAACGAATTTCTTCTGTAGGCTTTTTCGTCAGCGCAAAGGTTGCGCTGAGGACAATATCGCTTGTGTCCTCCAATCGGCTATGGCGGTAGGAAAAGTCCATTTCCTCGCCTGTCAGCACATAGCTGTTGCCAAGCACATCCATTGCTTCTACTTCCGTGCAGACCTGGCAGATTTCTCCGCCGTATGCGCCGGCATTCATATACACACCGCCGCCTACTGAGCCCGGGATACCGTGGGCAAATTCCAAACCGGAAAGGCCAAGATTGGCGGCAAAAGTTGCGCATCTTGCCATACTTACGCCTGCAGAAACACGAATGTGGGTATCATCAATTTGCTCCATTGTTTCTTGACAGTTTTTCAGGCAGACAACTAAGCCTCTGATGCCTGCATCCGGCGCCAGTATGTTGGTGCCTGCTCCTAAGGTAACGCACTTACAGTCCAACAAAGCGGACGTTTTTAAAATTTCACTCAGTTCGGCACTGGTTTTGGGAAAAGCCATTACCTCTGCAGGTCCGCCGATACGGAAAGAGGTGTGCTTTGCCAGGGATTCCTCCAGATTGAGTTCAATATGTGGCAATAATTCGGTTATTTTCTGCTGAAAAGCTGTCATAATTGTCATAAACTCCTCCGGGCGTATGATTATTTACAGTATAGCATATTTCGTTACAATATGCAATTATTACAACCGCTAAAATTACCCATTTATGCAAAAACAGCCGGGCAGATGCCCGACTGTTTCTATGTAGAATTTTACTTCTCCACGATTTCCAGAATCTCCATAGGACAAGCCTTTACGCAGATTCCGCAAGCAATACATTTGCTGGTAGGACCATCGTTGGGAGCAACCATCACCTTCATAGGACAAACCTCAACACACTTGCCACAGGAGGTACACAGCTTTTTGTTAATCATATAAACACCGGTCTTGGGGTTCTGGGTAATGGCGCCGGCTTCACAGACCTTTGCACATTTGCCACACTGAATACAGACCATAGGCTTAGGCGCGCCGTTCTTTTCGATAATCTGAATGCAGGACAGATCCTGATGGAACTCCTTATAAAAAGCCTTGGAACAAGCGCTAACGCACTCCAGACAAGCCATACACTGGGCATCTTTTTTAACAACGAGCTTCTTCATAAAAAGAATTCTCCTTTATCTCATATTTTTCAACTATTATACTCCACAAATCTCAAAATAGCAATGCTTATTTTTTAAAAATAAGAAAAAGTATGTTTGGTTTTCATTTCCAGTCTAATGTGCTGTTTCGAGGAAATACTATTTTTGCAATTAAATTAAAGGAGGTACCTTATGAGAAAAATTGCCATTTTGATTTTGAGCCTTGCATTGGCGCTTTCTCTTTGCGCCTGCGCTTGCTCCAACAATGCGCCCGCAACCACACCCAGCACTGTAACTACACCCACAACCAATATGCCAACTGACACTATGACCATTCCTGTGCCTGAAACGAACATCCCCGATCCCAGTGTGGACACCACACTTCCCGGCGGAATGACCGATGGAACAAACAAGTCGGAGGCCAAGCGGCCTTAGGAAGACAACCAACCCAGAC
>JAZNDB010000103.1:0-2434 GCA_045587845.1 Faecousia sp. | reverse complement strand
TTGCGTTGCTTCCTATGCAGAAGCAGCAGTCTTTTTCCGGAAGCGCTATCATATGACAGATATCATATTCGGTTGCCACTCCTGGCTTTTATCGCCGGAGTTGAACAATATTCTCCCTGCCAAATCCAATATTCTCGCATTTGCCCACGACTATACCATTTGGGAAACCCGCACGGATCCCACCAGCAGTGCTGTCAGCTTTATCTTCAATGTCCCGGCACTTCCTGCCGATATTAACACACTACCGGAAGATACCAGTCTGCGCAAAGCCCTTAAGATGCACCTGAAAGCAGGCAATTCGATCAATACTGCCTTTGGTGTTATGCACTACAAATAAGGAGGATCTCTGATGAAAATTACATTCATGGGTGCTGGCAGCACGGCCTTTGTTAAGAATGTTCTGGGTGACACAATGCTTTGCCCTTCTTTGCAAAACGCAGAATTTGCGCTTTATGACATTGATGCGCAAAGATTAAAGGATTCTCAGCTTGTGATTGAAGCCATGAATCATAGCTTCAACGAAAGCCGTGCAAAGGTCGTATCCTATTTGGGCGTTGAAAATCGCAAGAATGCGCTACAGGGTGCAGATTTTGTCATCTGCGCCATTCAGGTTGGTGGCTACGAGCCTTGTACGGTGATCGACTTTGAAATTCCCCAAAAATACGGTCTACGACAGACAATTGGCGACACTTTAGGAATCGGCGGTATCTTCCGCGCCCTTCGAACCATTCCTGTCCTCCGGGATTTTGCCGCAGATATGGAAGAAGTCTGCCCCAATGCGTGGCTTCTGAATTACACCAATCCTATGGCAATGCTCACCGGCTATCTGCAGCGCCATACCGGAATCAAAATGATCGGTCTGTGCCACAGCGTTCAGGTTTGCGCCACCAGCATTCTGCACAAGGTGGGAATGGACGAATATATGGATAATCATATTGCCCAAATCGCCGGTATCAACCATATGGCTTGGCTCCTTAAGTTGACAGACAAGCAAGGTAACGATCTTTACCCGGAGGTGCGCAGACGGGCAAAGGAAAAAAGCGCCACGGTGAAGCACAAGGATATGGTTCGCTTCGACTATATCGACAAGCTCGGCTATTTCTGCACCGAATCCAGCGAACATAATGCAGAGTACAATCCTTTTTACATCAAGCCCGGCCGCCAGGATTTAATTGAAAAATTCAATATTCCTTTGGACGAATATCCCCGCCGTTGCATAAATCAAATTGGCGCTTGGGTGGAGCGCAGGGAAAAGCTGCTTTCCGGAGAAGGCCTTGCGCATGAACGCTCTAAGGAATATGCTTCCCGAATCATGGAGGCAATGGTCACCAATGTTCCTTACACCATTGGCGGTAATGTCATCAATAACGGTTTGATTTCCAATTTGCCCAAAGAGGCCTGCGTGGAAGTGCCCTGCTTGGTAGATGCCAACGGCATCACGCCGTGTTATGTGGGTGCGTTGCCGCTGCAACTGGCTGCTATGAACTCCAGCAATATTTACCCGCAGCTTTTAACCATCGAAGCTGCCCATACAGGCAAACGGGAAACTGTTTATCAGGCTGCAATGATGGACCCCCATACCGGCGCAGAGCTTTCTACCGACGAGATTGTAGCGCTGTGCGATGAACTGATCGATACGCATACCGCCGCCGGTTTCCCCCTGGCTGTGAAATAAAAAGGCCCCTCTCCGGACTTTTATTTGGAGAGGCGTATTCATAGATGAATTATGGTTGGGCCAATTTATACAACCGCAGGCATAGTGGCATACTTAACATTGCCCGCCTCTGCAATAAGCTCTGTCAGGCTACAGCCGTCCAGTAACATCCCGTAGTAACGAAGGATCAGCTTTGCCAGTGGATGGGTGGCCTGCAACTTAGAAACTTCCAAAAGGACCCCCCTTGCGCCATCTATGGACTGCACACCGCCGTTCTCCTTGAGATAGCGGTACACTCCTGCCGCTGCGCCAACAGCGATATATGCGGGCATAATTCCTTCTTCCATCGCTAGCTTTGATGATCCAATCAAGCGATCTGCGGGACTCAGTTTTCTGGCGGGATCTCCACCAACTCGTTGGCATGTATCTTTTAGCGCGGCATTCGTAAAGCGGAACAGCAAATCCGTTATGTGCTCATGCAATTCCATCATGGGCGCTCCATAGCGTTTCGATAGCGCCATTTCACTTTCCTGCATTGCATTTTGCACTAAGATTCGGATTTCAGGGGTCGCAATGGATTCATATATATAAGTAAGTCCCAATAAATCACCTAAGTAGGCGCAGGTTGCGTGACCCATATTATGCACATACAGTTTCCGCTTGATGTAAAAATCAAAGGGTGCATAGGGAACCATGTTCCGGATTTCGGGAATCTCTCCCTTGAATGCTGCCTTGTCTACCGGAAGGAAGCCATAACGCTCTACGCAGACCCGCATAGGT
>JAZNDB010000102.1:0-2170 GCA_045587845.1 Faecousia sp. | reverse complement strand
CTGGGGCGATCTGCTGACATCCTATGCCGGGCAGACGATCACCCACGACGGTATTGGCAATCCGCTGAATGACGGCACCTGGATGTATACCTGGCAGAATGGCCGGGAACTGGCTACCATGTCCGACGGTACCACCACCTGGACCTATACCTACGACGCGGATGGGCTGCGTACCAAGCGTACCAACGGCACAACCACTTACAGCTATGTCTATAATGGCGGCAGCCTTAGCCAGATGGCTGTAGGAAGTGACACCCTGTACTTTGCCTACGATGCCGGTGGCTCTCCCGTGGCAGTGACCTATAAAGCAGAGGCTTACTACTATGTCACCAATCTGCAAGGCGATGTCATTGCGTTTCTGGACACCGATGGTAACACTGTGGTCACCTATGCCTACGATGCCTGGGGCAACATTCTGTCCACCGATGGCAACATGGCTTCCACCCTTGGTACGATCAACCCGCTGCGCTACCGTGGCTATGTATACGATGAAGACTCCGGGCTCTATTACCTCCAGTCCCGCTACTACGACCCTGAACTTGGCCGCTTCATCAACGCCGATAGGTATGTTTCCACGGGACAGGGTATCATTGGGCATAACATGTTTGCCTATTGCAACAGCAATCCCGTGAATGGCTGCGACCCGTGTGGTACTTGCATCCATAATTGGAAGCTCTACAACTGTGAGAAGTGCGCAGCCTTCTGGAATGGAATTGGCGACTGGCTTGTGGGTGCATACAATAGTATTACCAGCGTTCATCAGCAGCAAGCCCAGCTTCAAACACAGATCACCATGCAGCAAAATGAAATGATTGCTGATGCTGCTGAAACAATGTGGGATGCATACAAGCATAGTGTCGAACTAGAAGCTCAAGCGCAGTATCAGCACGATATGCAGATAAGGGAACATTGGGATGATGTTTTTAGCAGTCCTACACGATTGGGGGATTTTGCCGCCAATTTCGGTAGTGCTACCACTAGCTATATTGGATATGCCGCCCTTGCTTCAGGCGCGAGTATTCCTGTTGTTGGGCAATGGGCAGTAATAGGGGTTGGAGTAGTTTGCTGTACTTGGTCTATACTGCGGTACTACCATGTGATTAAAGAGTAACATATAAGAAAGGGAAGCCGATGAAGACGATTAAAACTCTTTTAATAATACTATCTTTCATTGCATTGTTGTTTTGTTTGCTGGCGTTGTTTACAGGTATACAACTATATGGATTGCTTGGTTCGGTTGCAGTACTTCTTTCATGGACTGGACAATTATATCTGACCTATTTGAGAAGGAAGAATACGAACGATAATGCAGAGGGTAACTCTGTGTCTTAAGGAACGGATTGCCACGGCTTGCGGAGCAAGTCTCGCAATGGCATTCGGTTTTTATCTGTTGTTCCGAGGAAGGGCTGCGCCCTGACGTGGAAATCCGTTAATTCCCGATTTTAACTACTGATCGTGTCCCCGGTGGGTGGAAAATTTGATGAATTTTCCACCCATTTAGGGCGCTGAAAAGGCTTCCCGGAAAGGACTCTAAAATGGCTCTATAGCACATTGGCTAGTTGAGAAACTGCACAGCAATGGCTAGAGCTTCAACCATTGATCGGCTAAGGGGGAGTTGCTTCGGCAGCTCCCTTTTCTCGCAAATCATATGTTCTCCTTATATTCGCTTTTTTTCGCCTCTTTCTGTTGATACTATGGTAAAAAACAGGAAAGGAGGATTTTTTTATTACTTGATGGCGAACATTTCTATGGTTAATGAAAAATAGCATAGATGTTGGATTAAGGAGGATCTTATGCAAAAAAGACTTATCAGCTGGATCAGCATGTTTTTAGCATTTGTTATGCTGGTCAATATGCTTCCTGCGTCTGCATTTGCCGCGACCGCAGACACGGGCAGCGAAACGACCTCTGCTGCATCGAAAATTCCGGAGGAGGCAAGTGTCGTTGCGGAGCTTCCGGAGAAACGAACGGAATATTCCAAGGAATTCCGCCTCAGCAACGGCCTGCATATGGCAGCCGTTTACGCGGAGCCTGTGCATTTTGAGAAGAACGGCGCCTGGGCCGAGATCGATAACACCCTGAAAGCCGTTGGAACAGGGGCGAACGCTGAGTTGACCAACACGGCAGGTGTGTGGGATGTGCGCTTCCCCCAGCAGATGTCTGACAGCAA
>JAZNDB010000101.1:0-3612 GCA_045587845.1 Faecousia sp. | reverse complement strand
TTGGAGGAAATACTATGAATTTGATTTATGGCATCAAAGACAAACCCAAGTTCGGTCAGCTGCTGCTCTTCGCATTCCAGCACGTTCTGGCAATTCTGGCAGCTACTATCGCTGTTCCCGCTATCGTTGGTAACGGTATGTCTGCTTCCGCTGCACTTCTGGGCGCAGGCTTAGGCACAATCGTTTATCAGTTGTTTACTAAGTTTAAGAGCCCCGTGTTCTTAGGCTCTTCCTTTGCTTTCATCGGCTCTATGCTGGCTGCTTTCTCCGGTGGGGTAACTGTTGGCTACCTTGGCCTTGTTATGGGTGCTGTTTTTGCAGGTTTGGTTTATGTAATTATCGCTTTGGTTGTTAAGTTTGCCGGTGTTAAATGGATTGACAAGATTATGCCGGCATCTGTCATTGGTCCTACTGTTGCATTGATTGGCTTGTCCCTTGCAGGAGCTGCTATTAATGATGTTTTCTCCTACGGCGAAACCATACAGTTTGGTCTAAACTCTTATTTTGTGATGGGCACAAGCGCTTGGGCATCCCTGGCTTGCGCAATGGTTACCCTTTTTGTTGTTATTCTTTGCTCCACCTACGGCAAGAAGATGGTCAAGCTGGTTCCTTTCATTATCGGCATCTTGGCGGGTTATGCTGTGGCGCTTGTATTCACCCTCTGTGGCATTCCTGTTATTGATCTGAGTGTGTTTGAGAATATGACGATTGTTGCCGTTCCCGAACTTACTTTCATCAAGGCAATTCAGGGTATCGGTGAGTTTAAGGTGTCCTATCTGGCTACTGTGGCTGTGGCGTATGTTCCTGTGGCATTCGTAGTCTTTGCCGAACACTTGGCTGACCATAAGAACCTGTCCTCCATTATCGATCAGGACCTGCTGGAAGAACCCGGCTTGCACCGCACTCTGCTGGGTGACGGCATTGGTTCTATGGCCGGCGCGTTCTTGGGAGGCTGTCCCAATACCACTTACGGTGAATCCGTTGGCTGCGTTGCTATCACCCGTAACGCATCTGTGGTTACCATCACCACCGCTGCTGTGATGTGCATCGTCATTTCCTTCTTCGGACCTTTCGTGGCATTTCTGGATTCTATCCCCGGTTGTGTTATGGGTGGTGTTTGTGTCACTCTGTACGGTTTCATTGCCTGCTCCGGTTTGAAGATGATCCAGAAGGTAGACCTGAACCAGAACAAAAATCTATTCACCGTTGCTGCCATCTTAATCCCCGGTATCGGCGGTATGGCAATGGGTATTGGTGAGATCTACATTACCACCACTGCTTGCGCCCTGATTCTGGGCATCATTGTTAACCTGGTTGTTTCTAAGGCAAAGGACGAGTAATGCCTCTATACAATAGAAAAGAGGAGAGCTGCGGCTCTCCTCTTTTTATTTGATTTTCTTGCCGTCCAGAACTGCCTCTACCAGTTTATCTCCCTCATAACGGAGCTTTAATAGGAAGAACGGCGCGTCCTGCCACAGCAAGTCCAGAAAGATTTTGTCACCCTCCCACTGGGGCAGAGCACCCAGAAAATCCCGCTTAACCCACTGCAGATCCCCCTCGTCGCAGACCTTTAGGTCTCCCTCGAAGCCGTCGGCGGTGAACAGGTACATATATTCTCCCTCCCAAGGCCCGTTGGTGAGAAAGGTCACAATACCTCTGCATTTCCAGCTTGTGAGGGTTAGGCCTGTTTCCTCTTTCGCCTCCCGCAAAAGGCACTCATCGGGGGTTTCGTCCTTTTCAAACTTGCCGCCAATGCCAATCCACTTGTCCTGATTCACATCGTTCTGTTTCTTTACCCGGTGGAGCATCAAAACCTCGTCACCCCGGGTGATATAGCAAAGGGTGGAATTAACCATAATTTCTCCTTATTTGATCAAACGTATGGCGTGGTGGAGGTTGGTGATGGAGATTTCTGCCCCGCCGGAGGCTTTTTCTCCGTCCAAAGTCCAGGGAATGTCCGCATCTGTGTAAACGGTAACGTTTTTTACACTGCGAAAGGTCATCATACGGCAGTTGTACTGCTGCTTTTGCACCGCCATAATGCATTCGGGAATTTCCGTTAAATCCTGGGGCGCACGCACCAAAAGCACTTCAAACATACCATCGCCCATATCTACCTGATTGGGATCAAGGGTGAGAATGCCGCCGATGCTGGTGGAGTTACACACGGCGCCAAAGAGGAAATCGTCCTCCACTGCTTCGCCGTCCAACACAAGACGCATATGGATTTTGCGAATTTGGGATAGTTCACCAATACCCTCCAGCAGATAGGCGGTGTGCCCCAAAGCGTTTTTGACGTTCTGGGGGGTGTTGTAGCTTGCCCGGGAGAATGCGCCAAAGGACGCCACATAAGAAAAATGCCGACCGTCAAAATTGCCTACGTCAAAGGGCTCCGGCGTGCCGTTTACAATCTGCTCTGCAGCAACAATGGGGTCGGTTGACAGCCCTAAGGAGTGGGCAAAATCATTGGTAGAGCCGGTGGGAATATAGCCAATGGGAATTTCCAAGCCGGATTCCAAAATGCCGGCGACAACTTCGTTGAGCGTGCCATCACCGCCGCAACAGACGACCAAATCCTTGCCTTTTCCAAATTTTTTAACCGCGACAATAGCGTCCTGCGAACTGGCAGTGACATATACTTGCACGGCAAAATCTGCCCGGTTAAAGATGTCTAAAATATCCACAAGGACTTTATTTGCTTTTTTTACGCCTGCCTTGGGATTGAGAATCAACAACATTTCCTGCATACGTATCACCTGATTGGAAAGTTTTGTTAAGATAATTATACCACGAGGAATGCAAATCGCAAGAAAAAAGACTGTCGAACACAGAAAATTCACAATTGACACAGCATTATCGGGGCATTATAATAGGGGAAATGCAATAGGACAGTTCGTGACCATCCTGTCGGTAAATAAAACTAGGGACGAATGGGCGCATTGCGCTCGTTTTTTATGGACACGTTTTGTGTCCAATTTTTTAGGAGAAAATTATGAAAAAAAGCCGTTTTCTTGCCCACGGGGCGCTGATTGGAGCGCTATACGTGGCGCTGACCCATTTGCAAAATGCGCTGATTCCCGGCTCTGCTACCTGGGCAATTCAGTTTCGGGCATCAGAGGCGCTGTGCGTGCTGGCGCTGTTTACCCCGGCAGCCATACCGGGATTGACCCTGGGTTGCCTGTTGTTTAATATCAGCTTCGCTGGAGCGCTACCCTTGGACTTTTTGGTGGGAAGTCTTGCCACCTTGCTGTCTACCGCCGGAATGTATGCCCTGCGAAAGATGACGGTGAAAGGCTTTCCGCTGCTTGCAATGCTGTTGCCCGGGGCTACGAATGCGTTGCTGATCGGTTGGGAACTGACAGTATATATTGGCGGCGGCTTTTGGCTGAACGCCTTGTATGTGGCGCTTGGGGAGCTGGTCGTCCTGCTTGCCTTAGGAACGGCTTTGTACTATGCGCTTCGTACCCGTAAATTAGATAAACGTTTATTTGGATAATGTAGGGGCGAGCATTGCCCGTCCGCAAAAAGCCTCCCCGCAAAGGCGGGGCTTCTAAAACAGTATCTGCTTCAAAAGCAATCTTTTTATCCAATACTACACAAAATCGCTATGGC
>JAZNDB010000100.1:0-4976 GCA_045587845.1 Faecousia sp. | reverse complement strand
AACATAGTGAATATCGTGCATATTTTACAAGTTTCGATAAGTATTTATACCCATTCTGTGGAGAACTGGCTTTAGAAGGGGATTTTGTAATTTTATGCTGAAAGTGATAAAATCCATATCTGAACTGGATCAGGAACAGTTATTATCCGTGTATTCTGGGAGCAATCATAATTGTAAAACTGAGATTTCGTTTCTCTCCTATCTACTTGAGGATTTCTTTCAGCAGGAAGATGCCAGTTACTTCGTGTGGGTTGTGGAGGATGTTTATAAATCAGCATTGCGGTTAGAGCCTTATGGAGATGGACTGTTGTTACAGGCTTTGGAGACAGAGCCGTCTGTTCGCAAAATGGGTTATGGGTCTTTATTGATGCATTCCGTTTTAGAGTATTTGTCTGTAAAAAGGTACAGGTGTGTATATGCACATGTAGACAAACGTAACGTTGCATCACTGAAACTGCACAGAAAATACGGATTTCAGACTGTTCAGGATTCTGCGATTTTGCTTGATGGCACAGTGACATCCAATTGTTATACATTATGTTGCTATTTATAACGTTTAAAAGCAGGGCAATCATTGCTCTGCTTTTAAACGTTATATTTTTCAATCAGATAGGTAACCGCCATTCGATATCCATTTAGACCCTGTCCCTTAATTGTTTTTTCACAAGCAAGGCCTGCATAGGAAATTTGACGAAAAGCTTCTCTGGAATCCACATCAGAGATATGGACCTCAACT
Organism: Faecousia sp.; assembly: GCA_045587845.1. Taxonomy (GTDB): domain Bacteria; phylum Bacillota; class Clostridia; order Oscillospirales; family Oscillospiraceae; genus Faecousia. Next base: position 4,240 of record JAZNDB010000100.1, on the reverse strand, counting down.
GCAGGAATCGCAACAGACTTTAATGCGTCTAAGATTGCAACAGAAGTGTGGGTGTAAGCGGCAGGATTGATAACGATGCCATCAAATTCTCCATATGCGGATTGAATTTTATCCACAAGCGCACCTTCGTGATTAGACTGAAATTGCACAATTTCTATGCCTAAGTCATCGGCAGTTTGCGCCAGTAAATCCAATAAATCCTGGAAGGTGTTCTTGCCGTAAATATCCGGCTCACGGATACCCAGCATATTGATGTTTGGTCCGTTAATCACTAAAATTTTCATATGAATATCCTTTCAGTATTTCCAATACGGCGTCTTTAATCGCACCGTCGTTGGATACAACACAGTCACAATAACGATTATACATAGGCTCCCGGACAGAATACATCTGTTCCAATGCAGTAGATTGGGAGAGAGGTCTGCCATCTGTGGGAAGTTTTGCTAAATCCCGTTTTAGCCAATAGATTGTACCGTTTTGGTGCAGTAACGGATAATTTTCTTCCCGTGTTACACAACCGCCGCCTGTGGCGATAACTTGACCGGATTTTTGGCCAAGTATGCTTAAAACCTCTGTTTCGAGACGTCTAAACCCGGACTCACCTTGCGTTCTAAAAATATCCGGTATGGTCATACCCGCCCTTTGAACGATTTCCTTATCAGCATCTACAAAGACTCTGCCTAATTGCTTTGCCACCATTTTCCCAACAGTGGATTTTCCGCAGCCTGGCATACCGATCAGAATGATATTTTCCATTTGTTTTTGCAGCCTGTCGTGAATCAAACCGATAACATCATCACTTATCTTCTTACCTAAAAACCATTCGGCAGATTCTTTGGCTTGGGCAACTAACATCCAAAGTCCGTTTTGACAGGGAATTCCCCGCGCCTCTGCATCTAGTAGAAGACGTGTTTTGGAGGGGTTGTATATGATATCCAGCACACCCTCCAAATTAGGAAACAGGTCCAAATCCACAGGGGAACTACCGGCCTTTGGATACATTCCAACAGGCGTTGCATTCACGATCAGCGATGCATCACTGTGCAAATGCAGATTTGTATAATTGTTTTCTCCGGATCTGGAGATGACAGTAACCTGTGCGCCGAACTCCTCAAGAACAGCAACAGCAGTTACCGATGCGCCACCACTTCCCAACACCAATACCTTTTTACCAGCAAGCGGAATCTGCATCCTGCTAACCATAGAAGAGAAACCAAAGAAGTCAGTGTTGTGCCCAATGCGAGTTCCGTCTTCACGCACTACGATTGTGTTTACAGCGCCCATTTTTCGTGCGCAGGCTGTTAATTCGTCACAAAAGGCGATGACATCTTTTTTATAGGGAATAGTTACATTCAGCCCTGTATATGTATTGCTTGCAAAGAAATCCTGCAGTTTCTCGGGAGGAACTTCCTCCAGATTATAGTCATAATCTCCTAAATAGCTGTGAATCTGTGGAGAGTAGCTATGGGACAGTTTTTTTCCAAGAAGACCGCACTTCATTATACCACCTCTGTGTAGCTACCTAAATACTTAAATTCCTCGCATAGATCGTCTAACTCACACATTAATTGCACAAATTCTTCGGAATAAATAGAGGTTTCCAAGTCGAAATAGAACATAAACTCAAAATCACGGTCGGGAATAGGACGGGATTCCAGCTTAATCACATTGATGCCCAACACATACATACGCGCCAACACCTTATATAGGGCGCCGGGCTTGTGGGAGAGTATCATCATAATGCTTGTTTTGTCGGAACCGGGGTAAATTTCCAAATTCTTGCTGATGCAGATAAAACGGGTACGGTTGTTGCCTTCGTCTTGAATGGAATCCGCTAAGCTCTTCAGACCGTACAGATCCTCGCAGGAACGGCTGGAAATTGCAGCAACGTCCGTTCTGTCGGATTGGGCTACCATACTGGCTGCAACTGCCGTGTTTTCAACAGGAATGACCTGCACGTCCTTAAGACCTTTCAGAAAATCACTGCATTGGTTAATGGCCTGCTCGTGGGAGTAAATCACACGAATGTCAGAAAGAGCAACACCGGGCTTGGCAATCAAATTGTGATCCACCTTCATACGGAAGGTTTTGACAATGGAAAAATTATGGTGAATCATCAGGTCATAAACCTTCTTAACAGAGCCTGCTGTGGAATTTTCGATAGGCAGGATACCGTATTGACAAAGTCCCTGTTCAATGGCATGAAACACACCGTCAAAGTTTTTGAAATACATAATCAGAGGCGCTTTAAAAATCTTTTCACACGCAATTTGGGAATAAGCGCCCTCTACGCCTTGACAAGCCACCATAGGCGCTTGCGGAAACAGTTTATCTGTGTTTTCGATGGAGCTGGTAATGGTTTGATAAAGAGGTGTGGTTTCTGTGTTTCGCTTACGCTGATAGCTTCGGCTCAACTCGAAAAGCATAGAGTACAGAACACGGGCATAATTTGCCATTTCAGGACCTGCTTTTATGGCAACATCCTGCAGAATTTCCCGTTCTCTGGCGGGAACATATATGGGAAGATTGTTCGCTTTTTTGTAGTCAGCGACCTGGGCGGACAGTTCCATTCGCTTGACAAAAAGCTCCACTAAGGAATCATCGATTTCGTCAATTTTGCTTCTAATTTCCTTTAAATCCATATGTTACCTCCTAAAATTTGCCGTTTTTTAAACAGATATCCATAATCGCGATAGCAGTGGCAGCTTCAACTACAGGCACAGCTCTGGGTACAATGCAGGGGTCATGGCGGCCCTTAACAGTGAGTGTGCAATTTTCCATCTTCTCCAAGCTGACAGATTGTTGCTGGATCGCAATGGAAGGTGTCGGCTTAAAAGCAACACGAAATACCAATGGCATACCCGTTGTAATTCCGCCAAGAATCCCGCCTGCGTTGTTAGTCTTGGTTTGTACTATACCATTTTGAATTTGGTAGGGGTCATTGTTTTCACTGCCGCTAAGATATTCACAAGCAAAACCCGCGCCAAATTCCAAGCCTTTTACTGCAGGAATACCGTAAATGATTTGCGCAAGCTTGTTTTCAATACCATCAAACATTGGCTCACCCAGACCTGCAGGTAAACCTTTTACAAAACAAGCAATGCTGCCGCCAACACTATCGCCCTTTGCCTTTGCTTCGGCAATCTTTTCCTGCATTTTTATACCAGCGTCGGGATTCACCACAGGGAAATCTGTGGATATGGCATTTAAATCAGGGTTACACCAGTCTAAACGAACAGGCTCATCGGCTATACCTGCAATTGTATGGATGTGGGCGCCAATGAAGATTCCCTTTTGCGCAAGCCATTGCTTACACAACCCACCGGCAATACAAAGGGGGGCGGTGAGACGACCTGAGAAATGCCCGCCGCCTGCAATGTCCTGATACCCGTTGTATTTCACCTGCGCCGTATAGTCCGCGTGTCCGGGCCGGGGACAATCTTTCAGGTTGCAGTAATCACCGGAACGGGTGTTGTTATTGCGAATCATAGCGCTGATGGGCGCGCCGCAGGTAATGGAATCGACAATTCCCGATAAGAATTCCGGAGTGTCAGCTTCTTTTCTCGGGGTGGAATATCTGTTTTGACCTGGAGCCCGACGGTTTAAAAAGCTCTGCAAGCAATCAAAATCTATAGGAAGCCCTGCTGGTATTCCGTCCAAGGTCATACCGATAGCAGGTCCGTGGGATTGTCCGAAAATTGAGAGTTTTAATATTTCACCGTATGTACTGCTCATAATGACCTCCTAAATTCTCATATGTCTGCCAAAAAGCAGGGTAGGATTTGGACACGCAATCCGCGCCTAATATCGTAACAGGACCGCTTGCAACAGTGGCGCCGATAGCTGCAGCCATTGCAATGCGATGGTCGTTCACTGCGTCAATCGTACAACTGTGGTATTGTCCGGGTAAAATGGTAAGCGTGTTTTCTGTAGCAGTTGCCGTGGCGCCAAACGCATTCAGCATATCGCAAACACTTGCAACTCTGTCGGATTCCTTTAAACGCAAACGCGCTACATCAGTAAAGGTTACGCCGCACGTTGCACCATAAACAATTGCAAGAATCGGCACAAGATCGGGAATGTCTTTCGCTGAAATTATATGCGCTTCTACCGTGGATTGAAGTAGATTGGCAACAGCCCGGTCACCCTGCGGGGAATTTGGGTTCAGGTTTGATACCTTCACAGGATTTCCAAGCGCCTGTGCGCCTAAGAAGAATGCGCCGTTACTCCAATCTCCCTC
>JAZNDB010000099.1:0-11548 GCA_045587845.1 Faecousia sp. | reverse complement strand
CCCCCCTCTGCCGACGGCAAGGTTAACCCTGTGATTTTGGCAGCCGCCAGCATTGCCGGTATTGATAAGATTTATAAGCTGGGTGGCGCGCAGGCCATTGCCGCTTTGGCATATGGCACAGAAAGCGTGCCGAAAGTGGATAAGATTGTCGGCCCCGGAAACGCTTTTGTGGCTGAGGCGAAGAAACAGGTATTCGGTGCCGTTTCTATTGATATGATTGCCGGCCCCAGCGAGATTTTGATTGTGGCAGACGGCAAAACAAACCCCCGCCACGCCGCTGCAGATTTGTTATCCCAGGCTGAGCACGATAAGCTGGCAAGCGCGGTAATGGTTACTGATTCTATGGACCTGGCGCTGGCTGTGCAGGCAGAGATCGAACAGCAAATCCCCGCGCTCCTTCGGGCTGATATTGCCCGTGTGTCCATTGACAACAACGGTAAAATCATCGTTGCTGACACCCTTTCCAAGGCCATTGACATTGCCAACGAAATTGCGCCGGAGCATTTGGAATTGCTGGTGGACAATCCTTTCGATTACTTAGACAGTATTCGCCACGCAGGCTCGGTATTTATGGGCCGGAATTGCCCCGAGGCGCTGGGCGACTATCTGGCAGGACCCAATCACACCCTGCCCACCAGTGGCACAGCGAAATTCTCCAGTCCCTTGTCCGTGGACGATTTTGTAAAGAAAACCCAATATACCTATTATACCGCAGATGCGCTGGCAAAGGTGGCAGAGGACGTGGCGTTCTTTGCCAAACAGGAGGGGCTTACCGCCCACGCCAAAAGCGCAGTGATTCGGATGGAGGAAGCCTAAGGTGAGCCGTTTTTTTAGTGAAAAATTTGCAAATTTAACACCCTATACCCCCGGCGAACAGCCGAAAGATACCCAATATGTAAAACTGAACACCAATGAATCACCCTTCCCGCCCTCTCCCAATGCCCTTCGTATGGCAGCGGAGGCGGCAGCTACTCTGCAGCTTTACTCGGACCCGGAGTGCCGGGATCTGGTAAAAAAAGCGGCAGAGGTCTTTGGTGTGGCAGAGGACGAAATTCTGTTCACCAACGGGTCTGATGAGATTCTGAATTTTGCCTTTATGGCATTCTGCGATGAAAGCCATCCTGTGGTCTTCCCCGACATTTCCTACGGCTTTTATAAGGTGTTTGCAGCCCTCAACGGTATCCCCTATGAGGAAATTCCCCTGCAGGAGGACTTCACCATTGATGTAAAAGCCTATTGCGGAATAAACAAGACCATTGTGATTGCCAATCCCAACGCGCCCACAGGCATCGTTTTGTCTGTGGAGGAAATGGAAGAAATTGTCAAGAGCAATCCGGGCAATGTGGTTGTCATTGACGAAGCCTATGTGGATTTTGGCGGAGAGAGTGTGATTCCTCTTATCCGCAAATATGACAACCTGTTAGTAACCGGCACATTCTCCAAATCCCGTTCCCTGGCCGGTGGCAGATTGGGCTTTGGCATCGGCTGTAAGGCGCTGATTGCAGATTTGAACACCATTAAATATGCCACCAACCCCTACAACATAAACCGTATGACGATGGCAGCGGGCGTAGGTACGCTGATGGATGAGGACTACATCCAAAAAAACTGCCAGGCAATTATGGAAAATCGGGAATGGACAGCCCAGCAACTGAAAGCGGCGGGCTTTGTTCTTACCGATTCCAAGGCGAATTTCCTGTTTGCTAGACATCCCCGGGCAGACGGCAAGGAAATCTACCTGCGAATGAAGAAAAAAGGCGTATTGATTCGCCACTTTGATTCCCCCCGTCTGTGCCAATATAACCGCATTACCGTGGGCAGCAGAGAACAGATGGAGATTTTTATGGAAAAGCTCAATGAAGTATTGGAGGAACTGCTATGAGAAAGGCTAATATTGTCCGCAAAACTGCGGAAACGGACATAACCCTTTCCTTATGCTTAGACGGCAAGGGCGAAAGCGACATTCAAACCGGCTGCGGTTTTCTGGACCATATGCTGACCCTTTTTGCCAAGCACGGCAGGTTTGATTTGACGGTGCGTTGCGTGGGAGATACCCATGTGGACTACCACCACACGGTGGAAGATGTGGGCATTTGCCTGGGCAAAGCCTTTTTCCAGGCCCTGGGAGATAAAAAAGGTATTATTCGCTACGGCAGTATGATTCTACCGATGGACGAGAGTGTAATGCTTTCTGCGGTGGACATCTCCGGACGAAGCGGATTCTATCCCATACTGCATATTCCTTCTCCAAAGGTGGGGGATTTTGATACGGAACTGTGCGCAGAATTTTGGATTGCTTTTGCAAGAGATGCAGGTCTTACCCTGCACCTGCAGCAGTTGGCAGGAAGCAACTCCCACCACATTATTGAGGGCGCATTTAAGTCCATTGCCCGCAGTATGCGTACAGCCGTCAGTATTGATGCGGCATTTGCAGACGATATTATGTCAACCAAAGGAGTCTTATAATGGTTGCAATCATTGATTACGGCGTAGGGAATCTGTTTTCCCTGCAAAGTTCCTTTGCTGCCATAGGCGCAGAGGTTACTGTCACCGCCGATAAAGAAATTTTAGAAAAGGCAGATTGTATTATTCTCCCCGGCGTAGGCGCTTTTGAAGATGCAGCCAAAAAACTGCGCAGTACAGGTCTGGACAAAACCCTGCAAGAACTTGCCGCCAAAGGCAAGCCTTTGATGGGTATTTGCCTTGGTATGCAGCTTTTGTTTGAAAAAAGCTACGAATACGGCTGCCACGAAGGATTGGGTCTGCTGAAAGGGTCTGTCCGCCCCATTGGAGATGTGATTCCGGCGGATTATAAGATTCCGCACATTGGCTGGAACGGCCTGATTATGAAAAAGGAATCCCCGCTGATGAAGTATATCCGTCCCGGTGACTGTGTATATTTTGTCCATTCCTATTATGCTGCGGAGTGCGATTCGGCAGTGATTGCCACTGCAGAATACGGCGCAGAGCTGACTGCTGCCGTGGCAGAGGGTAACGTGCTGGGCTGTCAGTTCCATCCGGAAAAAAGCGGTGATGTGGGATTGAAAATTCTGAAAGCATTTGTGGAAATGGGAGAGAAAAAATGATACTTTACCCCGCAATAGACCTATACGAAGGAAAAGCTGTGCGGCTTTTCAAGGGTGACTATAACCAAATGACCGTGTATAACGAAAATCCCCTGGCGGTTGCCAAGGATTTTGTCCGCTGCGGCGCTACCCACATCCATATGGTGGATCTGCAAGGTGCGCGGGACGGGACAACCCCCAATTTAGAAACCGTGCAAAACATCAAGCAGCAGACCAATCTTTTCTGCGAGGTGGGCGGCGGTATCCGCACAATGGAAATTGTGGACAGATATTTGTCTGCCGAAATTGACCGGGTGATTCTGGGAACTGCCGCAGTGACAGACCCGGCTTTTCTTGTTGCCGCGCTGGATAAGTACGGCGAAAAAATTGCCGTTGGCATCGATATTAAGGACGGGCGTGTTGCCATAAAAGGCTGGACGGAAACCTCCGATAAGGACGCATTTGCTTTTTGCCAGCAGATGCAGACAGCCGGCGTAAGGACCGTTATCTGCACCGACATTTCCAAAGACGGCGCAATGCAGGGCACCAACCACAGCCTGTATAAAACACTGTCCGAAAAATTCAGCCTGAAAATCATTGCCTCCGGCGGTGTATCCTCTTTGGAGGATGTGCAGCGGCTGGCGGCGCAAAACCTCCACGGCGCCATTATTGGCAAGGCGTACTACTCCGGCAGCTTAGACTTAGCCCGGGCGATTGAGGTGGCAAAATGATAACCAAACGAATTATTCCCTGTCTGGACGTGCGGGACGGCCGTGTGGTAAAGGGTGTAAATTTTGAAGGGCTGCGGGATGTATCCTCTCCGGTGGAGCTGGGTATGTATTATAGCAGCTGCGGCGCAGATGAACTGGTGTTCTACGATATTACCGCCTCCTCCGATGGTCGGAAACTGTTCACGGACATCCTCTGCGAAACCGCAAGAAAGGTATTTATCCCTCTGACCGTGGGTGGTGGCATTAACACGGTGGAGGATTTTGACCGGGTGCTGAAATGCGGCGCCGATAAGGTCAGCGTCAATTCCGGCGCAATTCGCAATCCCGCATTGATTCTGGAAGCTGCCAAACGGTATGGCGACCAATGCGTTGTTCTGTCCGTGGACGTGAAGCGGGTAGACGGTGTGTTCCGGGTGTTTGCCAAAGGCGGACGGGAGAACACCGGCTTAGAGGCGATTTCCTGGATCAAACAGTGTGTCAGTAACGGCGCAGGCGAGGTTGTGGTTAATTCCATCGATACCGACGGTGTCAAGGGCGGCTTTGACCTGCCTATGCTGGAAGAAGTGTGCAATGCTGTGTCCGTGCCGGTAATTGCCTCCGGCGGCGCAGGAAACATTCAGGACTTTATCACCCTGTTCAAGACCCTTCCCAAGGTGGATGCAGGGCTTGCCGCCTCCATCTTCCATTTCGGTGAGGTGCATATTGCCGACCTGAAAGAGCAGATGCAGCGCGAAAATATTCCCACAAGGAGATTGTAATTATGCTTGATATTTCTCAGTTGAAATTTGACGAAAAGGGTCTGATTCCTGCAATCGTGGTGGATTCTGTCACCAAGAAGGTGCTGACCCTTGCCTATATGAACAAGGAAAGCCTGGCCGTTTCTATGGAAAAGGGGCTTACCTGTTTCTGGAGCCGTTCCAGAAACGAGCTGTGGCTCAAGGGTGAGACCAGCGGCAACTACCAGCACATTGTGTCCATCACCGCCGATTGCGATAAGGATGCATTGGTGGTTGTGGTAGAAAAGGACGGTCCTGCCTGTCACACCGGTACGGATTCCTGTTTTACAAATCCTGTTTGGGAGAGTGAAACCTTGCAGGAATTCAGCCTGCAGGGGTTATACGATATGCTGGTAGGCAGAAACGAAACCCGCCCCGAAGGCTCGTATACCACCTATCTGTTTGAAAAGGGAATCGATAAGATTCTGAAAAAGGTGGGCGAAGAATGCACAGAGGTCATTATTGCCGGCAAGGCTGACGATAAAAAAGAAACAATCTACGAACTGGCAGACCTTGCTTATCACGCAATGGTGCTGATGGTGCAAATGGGCATCAGTGTGGAAGATATTCACAGAGAGCTTGCCTCCCGCCACATTATCGACCACAAGGTCAAGCAGGAAAAGATGACCAAATAATTGTAAAAAGCCGCCCTTCGGGGCGGGTTTTTTGTGGACATATACCGGTTCAATTCCAGCTTAAGAAAAATCTGATTTTTTGTGGAGGCAGAGCCTCTTTGCTGTTCTTGCGGTTGTGGGCGAAGACCAATTTATCATCATACCCTAAAGGCGGAACTGCAAAAGTAGCTGTGATTTCCGTGAAGCTTAGCTTTTTTCAGAAAACAGGTAATTTACCAGTTTAGTTGCCAGGATGATGATACCGATCACAACAAAAATCACCAGCATACCAACGCCCATATATTTGAGGTTTTTTACAAAGGCTAAGGGATTAAACTCCAAATTGGCAACAGTATTCGTTAAAAAAATCATCTACTTAACCTCCCATTAGTTTGGCGGCAATGTTTAAAATGATACCACCGGCAATAACCGAAGCAATCTGACCGGAAACATTGACGCCGATGGAGTGCATCAGCAGGAAGTTCTGCGGGTCCTCCTCCTGCGCCATTTTATGAACGATACGGCCGGACATAGGGAATGCGGAGATGCCGGCAGCGCCGATCATCGGATTGACCTTGTTCTTCATAAACAAATTCAGGAATTTCGCAAACAGAACACCACCTGCGGTATCTACTATAAACGCAACAAGGCCAAGGCCCATAATCAGCAGAGTATCCAGTTGCAGGAATTTGTCGGCGGTCATATTAAAGGCCACGGAGATTCCCAGGAAGATTGTGATCAGGTTTGCCAACACGTTCTGAGCAGTGGAGGACAGGCTTTCCAACACACCGCACTCCCGGATCAGATTGCCGAACATCAGGAAACCAATCAAAGCGGTTGCCTGGGGAATAATGGCAGAAGCCACCACAGTGATAATAATGGGGAACAGAATACGGGTCCTCTTGGAAACGGACTTCTGCTCATAAGGCATCCGGATCATACGTTCTTTTTTAGTAGTCAACAGTTTAATTACCGGTGGCTGGATTACCGGAACAAGCGCCATATAGGAATAAGCAGCAACTGTAATAGCGCCAACATATTGGCTACCCAGCTTGTTTGCAACAGCGATGGAAGTGGGGCCATCGGCGGCGCCGATGATTGCAATAGAGAAGAAATCCCGGAAATCGGGGAAGAACACGCTCGCCATACACAAGGTAAAGAAAATACCAAACTGCGCAGCTGCACCAAAAAGCATTAACTTAGGATTTGTCAGCAAAGGTCCAAAGTCAATCATAGCGCCGATACCAATGAACAGCAATAAAGGGAACAGTTCATTTGCAATGCCTGCGTGGTACAGTTCCTGAATAGGACCAACAAGAGCATCAGAAAACGGGATATTTACCAAAATGGTACCAAAGCCCATAGGTAACAGCAAGGAAGGTTCCATCTCTTTTGCAATTGCCAGATAGATCAGCAGGCAGCCGATACCGATCATAATCAAATCATACCGATCAAATGCCAATAAGTTTTGATATAAAATCTCCATAAGCGCCTCCTTATTTGATGAACACCAGAGGAGCGCCGGTTTCTACGGTGGCGCCCTTTTCTACAAGCACCTGGGTCACAGTACCGCTTTTGGGAGCCATAATGTCGTTTTCCATCTTCATAGCTTCCAAGACGACCAAAACTTCCCCTTCCTTTACTGCCTGACCGGCGACTACATGCACTTTCAGGATGTTGCCGGGCATAGGAGAATCCACACACTCACCATCACCCGCAACAGAAGGCGCTGCTGCAGGCGCAACACTGGGCGCAGCGGGAGCTGCAGGCACTGCGGGAGAAGCAGGAATAGGTGCATAAGATTGAAATTCCGGCATCAGCATAGGCTCAGCAAGTTCAACTTCCACCTCGTAGGTTCTGCCATTCAGCTTCAATTCGTATTTCATATTACTCTGCCTCCTTAATAGAAATGAAACGCAGTTCATTCAGCGGTTTATCCATTTTATTTGCTACGATTGCCATCAGCATTGCTGCTGTTTTCGGTTCCACTCCGTGGAGTTTCACCTGTCCTGCCGAGCCGGGAGCAGCAGGCTTTGGCGCAACCGCTTCCGGAACAGGTTCAACAGCCACAGCCTCTTTAAGGTTGCGCATAGATACTTTCTTTCGGATTGCCATAATGGCAACGATTACTGCAAGAATAAGTACCATTGCCAGCGCCACATAGTCAGGCTGTGTATTCTGTGCTGCGGTAAGAATTAACATAAGTCTATTTCCTCCTCAATGAATTATTTTCCTTATCGTCGCCCACAGGATTGCAAATACTGTAGCCAACATTCACGATGTGGTCAGCCACACGCTCCAGTCCGGTAATGGTAGAAGTGTAGTAAGGACTGACCTCAAGGCTACAGTTACCCTCCGACAGCCGTGCGAAATGCTTAGCGCTGAATGCGCGCTTCATTTCGTCGGTCTGGTTTTCCAGTGCAGCCAAAGTGGGCAGATGCTCTGGATTCTCGGCATCAAACGCATCCTTTGCGATACCGATCATATTGCTAACAACACTGTACATTTGCTTGATATCTGACAATGCCGTATCCGAGAAAGAAAGTTTCCTTGCGCGCATTTCAAGTCCGATCTCGTGGAAGTTTTCTGCATGATCACCTACACGCTCCAGGTCATTCAGCACATGAAAATAAGCGCCGATCCGTTGCTCATCCCGTCCATCCACACAGGCAGAAAGCTTTATCAAAAACTTGGTTAACGCACTGTTTGTGAAGTCGATGATCTCCTCGTTCTGCGCAATTTGGTCGGAATGCTCTGTCGGGTTTCCGGCAATGGAGGTAGTGGAAAGGCTTATGTTTTCTTCTACCAAAGATAGCATATAATCGATTTCCTTTTTCGCCTGCATAAGTGCAACAGGTGGCATAGACAAAAGACGTTCATCCACATATTTCAGAATATGCTCTGTAGTCTTCGCCTGCTTTTCCTGGATTACAGCGCAGGAATACTGCACCAACTGCTTTACAAAAGGCAACAACACTACTGTGGTGGTTACGTTAAAGATTACGTGGAATACAGACACACGCATCTGTAAGGACATCGCGTCGTCACCAGGGAACAGCCCGGTTAGCAGGTTGATCATTGGCGCTTTGCAAGCCCAGACAATGGTTGTAAAAATCACTGTGCCGATTACATTGAAGGTAAAGTGGATCAGCGCAACACGCTTGGAGTTTGCATTGGCTCCAACAGATGCCAGCAGTGCGGTCACGCAAGTACCGATGTTCGCACCAAGTACGATGAACAGTGCCAAATCAAGAGGCAATACACCGGAGCCTACCATAGTGATCACAACGCCGGTAGCAGCAGAGGAGCTTTGGATCAGGGCGGTAAAGATAACGCCCACGAGGATCAGCAGCAGCGGAAAATCAATCACGCTGAAAATTCCCTGGAACATAGATTCCACCAAGGGATTCCCAAATGCCTGCTCACTGCTCATAACATTCAGACCCACAAAAATCAGACCCAGACCGCTGCACAAAAGACCTGCGATCTTTATCTTTTCTTTTTTGAAGAAACCCATCATAACACCTGCAAAAGCGAACAGGTACATCAGCATATTGAAATAATCGTTCTTCAGTGCAACCAGCACACCGGTTATGGTGGTACCGATGTTCGCGCCCATAATAATCGGTGTCGCCTGCATAAGGGTCATAACGCCGGCATTGACCAAACCGATGACCATAACAGAGGTAGCAGAAGAACTTTGAATGATGGCCGTCACGCCGGCACCGATTCCCACACCGGAAAAGCGGTTGTTACTGATACGGCTTAGCATCCTTTTCATACCTGCACCGGCGCTTTTCTCCAGAGCGTCGCTCATAAAATTCATACCGACAATAAAAACTCCCACACCGGCAAGCAGCCAGATCAAACTTTGAACCAACTGCATAGCCTCTACTGTTGTTAGCATATTTTTCTCCTTTCGTAGAGGAATTAGAACAAAAACACCATTCTCTCCATTTTGTGCGATTATATCATTTTTCCGATTAAGAGACAGCAAATAGTAAAACAGCATTGCGTGCAGAGGACACACAATGCTGTTTCAATTATTCGTTGAGACGATAGCCTACGCCGAGCGCATTTGTAATATAGTTTTGCTCACCCTCGCCGGGCTTATCACCGATCTTTTTCCGGATATTTGCCATATTCACCTGAAGTTTTTTAATGCTGCCTTCTTGCGCGTAATCTCCCCAAATTGCTTTAATGATTGCTGCATAGGTCATCATCTTACCGCAGTTTTCAGTAAGAAAGGCTACAATGTTATACTCGGTTTGGGTGAGATTCACCGCTTTGTCTCCGACAAACACCCGCCGTGCATCATAATCAATACTTAAGTCTTTGAGGACAAACTTACCGCCCGGCAGCCGACCCTCTTCTGCACTGTAGCGGTTGTTCCGCAGAGCTGCCCGTACTCGTGCAAGCAGTTCGCCGGAGCTAAAAGGTTTTGTAACATAATCGTTTGCGCCGCTGTCCAAGGCCTGAATCTTATCCGCTTCATTGGAACGGGCAGACAAAACGATAATCGGTGTCAGAGAGTGTTGACGCACAAAACGCAGCAAATGCATTCCATCCATATCCGGAAGGCCGAGATCTAAAATGATCAGATCCGGCAAATAAGATGCATACAGCGTTTTTGCATCGGAACACGATTCAGCCACAATGGTTTGGTAGCCTGCAGTGTCCAGCATAGTCGCAACAAGATTGCGAATGTTGGACTCGTCTTCCACAAGGAGAACTATATACTTATTCTGCTTCATTGCTGATCTCTTCCGTATCCAAAGCGAACCGGAATACCGCACCTCCTGTTTTTAAATTCTCGGCTTTTATGCTTCCACCGTGGGCTTTGATGATGGTTGCGCATACAGACAGACCAATCCCGGCATTTTTCTTTTGGCTATCTGCGAGCTCGTGTTCGGAAGCATAGTATCCTGTAAACAGGGCATCCAACCGTTTGGGGTCAATGCCGCATCCGTTATCTGCGATTTCAAAAATGGCTGTAGTGCCGGGAGTGAAGACCCGCAGGGTTAGAACTGTCATTCCGTGGGCGTGCTGTACCGCATTTTCCAAGATATTTACAATTACCTGCTCAATTAAAATTGCATCCATAGGGATCAGAATCACTTCGTCCGGAAGCTCCAGAACCACTTTTTGCGCCGGATATCTTTTTTTAAATTTTAATATGACAGAGTCAATTAGTTCATCCAGTATCGTAGGTGTTTTGATAATTTTTACCTGACCGCTATCCAACCGGGTAACAGAAAGCAAATTTTCCACCATACGGATGAGCCATTCGGAATCTTCCTTGATGCCGGTTGCGATTTTGGTCTTTTGCGCTTCGGTCATTGCTCCGCTGTTTTCCAGCAGCGTTGTGCTGGAGCCGTAAATGGTAGTCAGCGGCGTTCTCAGATCGTGGGAAACCGCGCGTAGCAGATTGGCGCGCATTCTTTCCTTTTCACTTTCTGCTTTCATAGCCTCGTGCTGTTTTAACTTGGTAGTAAGTGCGCTTGTCAGCAATGAAATCACGATCAACACTACTGCAGAGATTAGATTCACCGGGATCATAAAATTAAGCACAAAATAAGGGAAGGTAAATGCATAATTTACAGCCAGCGTACTGGTAAAAGCAGCCAGTATGCCGTAAATATAGCCATTGGTAAGTAAGGATATCAAAAAGACAGCAAACACAAATACGGTGGTTGTATGCTCTTCCACATCCAGTCTTTGGCATAGCAAGCTCGCACCAAAAGCTAACAGCAACAGGGCAACAGTGATCACACTGTCTCTTAAATAGTTGGAGGACCTCTTCATAATGCTCCCCTTTGTAACTTAATATATTTATTCTACCATTTGCATAATTAAGAAACAGCAAATAGTCATTCGTATTCTAACATCTTTTTTAAACAAAATCTACTTCAGCTATAGAAACTTTAAACCCCTGGACTGCAGCATCAAATTGTAGCCACCAGTTTTTGAACTGGTGGCAGCAACAGTCCGCTGGACTGTTGCATATAAATGGGTTCGAGTCCGAGTCAAACCAAAAAAGACACCACCCAAAGGGGTGGAGACAAATGGACTCGCTTTTCTGCGGAAAAGCCACAGCGGTTGCAAGTGTCCGCTGGACACTTGCTAAGAGCCGCCTTTCGAGTCCGTTATCCGGAATGCCATACCAAAAAGAAAACCACACCCTTCGGTGTGGTTTTCCCTTATACGGCAATGTGTTGCATTTTCGTATTAAGGTGCGGTGCTGCGCACCGATTATGGACTCGCTTTTCTGCGGAAAAGCCAACGGCGGTTGCAAGTGTCCACCGGACACTTGCTAAGAGCCGCCTTTCGAGTCCGTTATCCGGAATGCCATACCAAAAAGA
>JAZNDB010000098.1:0-2277 GCA_045587845.1 Faecousia sp. | reverse complement strand
CTTAAATCTTCTGAGAACCCTGAGGACTTAAACATCAGCAATAACTATTTCAAATTTGGGATCGTGTTTGCGATTAATGATTTCACAATGCGACATTCTGGATATAAGGCGCATCTTCGCGTTATCCAACGCCTTGTGTCCAGCGAATATAGGACCATTTACGTCATTGCTTCCGGTCGAAAGCGTGATTCCGCAAAAGAAATAGCCAAAGCTGCAAAAAATGGTAACCCCGAGATAATTTCGATGGTTACGCATAAATATAAGGGAGTCCATATAGCTACAGGAAAACGCAGCGAAGGTCTATGCGTAGAGCTGAACACATACTAAATCCCCAAAGAATCGAGTTAAGTATGATTAAATAGTGAGGATTCCTATTCTATCCGGAATCCTCCTTTTTTAATCTATTAACAAACTACATTGCATGAGCAGTCATGTTCAGCCCAAAGTGATTCTCAAAGTGGCATCCATACTTTTATCAATTAAAGGCTTGTAGAAAATGAATTCATCAGTCAATGCGATCGAATCGATTGTGGTATCTATATGGTACGAGTGTTCATAACGGACATAAAAAGAAAAGGTAGTCATAGTAAATCCGCTATGACTACCCAAACTGGTGCGGGCGACAGGACTTGAACCTGCATGCCTCTCGACATATGAGCCTAAATCATACGTGTCTGCCAGTTCCACCACGCCCGCATATTCTGTTACACCTCTGATTTTTACACGGAGAGGAATCCGAGGCGGGGCACTTGGCCTGATCCGCAATTTATAAAAACAGGCAAGCCTGTTTTTAGCAAGGTTAGCGGTGCGGAATAAAAAACCTTCACCGAGGTGACAGCACCTAAATCCAATGAGTCTACCAATTCCACCACATCCGCAAATTCTTTTGCCGGTCAAAAAATGAGAAAGTACAAATTCAGGCCGGTGGCGGCAAAGCAAATGATTGCAAACAACAGTTCCTTTTTCAAGAATGCGATGCCGATGGACAGCCAGAAACCGCAGTCAAGTATGTCCTTCAGCCAATCAAAATTCGCCTGAACGCCCATCATGTTGAGGGCTGTGAGCGCAATGCTTACAAAAAAGCAGGAAATTCCGACAAGAAACGCAATTTTAGACAGTTTAGGCTGTTCTTTCCAGCTCATTGCAAATCCTCCTAAGTCCTTCCGCAGAGTCTCATCCATCAAAATTTATCGCATCTGCTTAGCGAAAACATTTTATCACGGGGTTTGCCGGTTGTCAACGGGCGATCTGCGCCGGGATACAGAAACCTTCGCCAAAAGTTTGCATATTTCCGGAAATTTTGCACAAATATCAATATCTGCCGTTATAAATATTGGCGGTATGCCGCCTTTTGAGGAGTAATTTTCAAAATCACCCTTGCGATTTACATGATTATATAACCACATAAGCCATTCTTTTAACCGCAAAACACTACTGTTTTCTTTGTTTTTCGGTTTATTTTGAATTTTAGGCGTAATTATTCCGTTTTCTCTTGGTATTTTCATAAAGCCTCCGGATTCCCGTCGGAAAAGTGCGGTTTTTGATAATATTGTCAATTGACGGCAGGGCAAAAATCTGGTATTCTATTATTACAAAACAAAGCAAGGAGGTTTTTGCAATGGGTAAAATCATTTGGCTGATCCTTCTGATCCTTTTTCTGATCATGGAGGCAAACACCATCTCTTTGGTATCAGCCTGGTTTTCTGTGGGCGCGCTGGCAGCCCTGATCGCCAGCCTCTTCGGGGCAACGCCTGTTGTGCAGACGGTGCTGTTTTTCGTGATCTCCGTGGCGTGTCTGGCTTGCCTGCGACCTCTGGTTCGCAAGTTCATCCAGCCGAAGATCGTCCCCACCAACACAGATGCCCTGCGGAATTCTCAGGGCTATGTCACAGAGGACATCGACAATCTGGCCGCCCACGGGCAGGTCAAGCTGGGCGCCATGGAATGGACAGCCCGCAGCACCAGCGGCGAAGTCATCCCCAAGGGCACGCTGGTAACGGTGGATAAAATCGAAGGCGTCAAGGTCTTCGTCACACCGGTCAAAGTAAAAAACGAAGTTTAACTTAAATTTTTGGAGGTAGAATTTATGGGTCCTTTTGTCATTGTTGGTATCGTCGCTGTTATCGTTCTGATCGTTATCATCCGCAGCATCTATGTTGTGCAACAGTCCCGTGCCTATGTTATCGAGCGTCTGGGTGCATTCAGCAAGGTTTGGGGCGTGGGCATCCACTTCAAAGTCCCCTTCCTGGATCGCATTGCCCGTAAGGTCAGCCTGAA
>JAZNDB010000097.1:0-3737 GCA_045587845.1 Faecousia sp. | reverse complement strand
GAGGGCGCTGTCCATAGTTTCGTCAATATCGGCTACCCGCACAGAAAAGGGGATACGGAAAAGTCCCATAAGCTCTTTTCTGCGGGGAGATTGGGATGCAAGAATCAGTTGCATAGCGGCTCCTTAAAATGATAGATCTATTCTACCCCACGTAAATACAAACCTCTGGTGCAAACACCGGGGTCAAAGGGGGCTTGGTTTTCCCGGTCAGAGAGAATGCGGTCAACCTCTTTGGGGTTTTCCGTAGTAAAGCACATACGGGTTGCCCAAAGACCCAAACGCATCAAATCCTCCTGCCGGTCCAGCCAGTAGAGCTTTTTGCCGTTCAGCAGAACGCTGCGGCAGGCGCTTCCGTCTTTGATAATGGGGAATTGGGCGCCGGTTTTGTCCGTCAGTTTGGCGGGGGCTATGTGGCAGGTGCAATCGCCGGTTTTTCCCTTTATCAGACAATTCTCCGTCACCATAAGGGGAAGCCGTCCGTAAATCAAAAGCTCAGTGGGAACGGCCTTGCTCACGTCCCGAATTTGCGGCAGTGTCATCTCAAAGCTGAGGCAGGCAGAGCGAAGATGCAAATCTCTGGCGCAATTCATACTGCCGGAATTGAAAAGGTTCAAGCCGAAATCGCCCCGTGTCCGCAAACCGCATTCCCGCACAGGAAGCAGCAGACCTACGTTGCCAATCAAGGCTTCTTCAACACCCAAATCCTTCACGGCAAGAAGATCCTGCCGCAGCTTGGGAAATTCTCCGTCGTGCACAATACGGGGCAGTACTGCGCAAACCGTAACCTGCCCCACCAGATCCTGGCAGAATTTCGGATCCTCGCATAGGAGATGTAAGGGCACATACAGCACGCTTAACTTGGTTTTCAGCAGCTTGGGGGTGATTTGCTCCCGTGTGGTAACCTGCACCGTAAGCTCCGGCGGTGTGGAAAGTCCTTTGTAGTGGGGAATACGGGAGGGTCTTCCTAAAGCAGGCGTTTCCCGACGGGCCCGTTGGGCGGTGAGCAAATTCAACGCGTCCCGCCGCAACCCGTTGATGGCGGCGGCAGACAGGGTCAGCCCCGGCGCAATGTCGGAACGGACACGGACGCACAGATAGGGTGTGCCGCCGGTTTTGCTCAAGCGGGAAGCCAGGGCATCGTGGGTTAGCTCCATTGTGCGGGCAGGCTCAAGCGCAGGTCCGTACGCCGTACAGCTGCGCCCGTCGGCATCAATTACCTTTAAAGCGGTTCGGCCCGTGTGGACAACCATTTGGAATTCCACAGGCACAAGGGAGTTTTCGGCGGATTCGTAGGTTTGGCGCATTTCCTTGCACCAACGTTCGTTGGTAACGGAATCCTCCCGAATGCCAAACATATGGGCGCCGGTTTTGCCGGAATAGTAGTCAGTAAAGCCCTGACGGTTAAAAGCGGTGGAGAGCTGGTCCAGCATAGACTTTGTTACGCTGCCGGAATCAATAGCCTGGCGATATACCTGTGTTACCGCAGCAACATATTCGGGGCGCTTCATCCGTCCCTCCAGCTTTAAGGAGGCAACGCCCATACTTTCCAGTTCTTTTACGTATTGCACGGTGCAGTTGTCCTTTAAGCTTAAAGGATACTTGCTTTGCCAGCGGTCATAGCCGTAGCTTTGACGGCAAGGCTGGGCGCTCCGGCCCCGGTTGCCGGACCGGCCGCCAATGGAGGGGGAAAGATAGCATTGACCGGAGTAGCCCATACACAGCGCGCCGGGGCCGGATACTTCGATTTCAATGGGGGAATTGGGGCAAATATAGCGAATCTCCTCCCGGCTCAGCTCCCGGCTGAGGACTACCCGCGACATACCCATACCGGCGCAGAACTGCACACCGGGAAGGCTGTGAACGCTCATCTGGGTAGAGCCGTGGAGAGGTATATTGGGCGCAATCTGCCGGCACAGGCTGACGATTCCCAAATCCTGCACAATAAAGGCGTCTACGCCTGCGTTTGCGGCGTGGCGAATCAGCGCCGTAGCCTCCTCCATCTCCTTGTCAGACACCAATGTGTTCAAAGTCAGATGGACGGCTACGCCGCGGACGTGGCAATATTTTACGGCTTCAGCAAGGGCCTGGGGCGTAAAATTCTTGGCGCTTTGGCGGGCATTAAACTGACCGCAACCAAGATATACCGCATTGGCTCCGTTTTGTACCGCTGCCCGCAAAGCCTCCATAGAGCCTGCCGGCGCTAATAATTCCAACATAGTTATCTCTCTCCAAATGGCATACTTTCAAATATTGTACCATATTCTTGCGCTAAGTGCTACCCTGTTTACAAGATTTTTAAGAAAAATTCACAGAGAAGATTTTGCAGGCAAAGGGAAAATTACCCGGTTTTTATGCAATATGAACGGAAAGAGGGAAGTGTTTTCGTTCAAATTAAATAGGGAGAGGAAAGGTTTGCAAAAAACACAAAAAAACCATTGAAATCGCACATTCCTTCGTGTATAATGTATGTATTGCGGTAATTAGCGCCGCTTTCCAAGAAAGGAGATTGAACATAAATGTATACTGCAAATGCAATTCGCAACGTCTGCTTGCTGGGTCACAGCGGCAGCGGCAAAACTGCTCTGGCTGAGAGCTTACTCTACATGACCGGTGCCATCGACCGTATGGGCAAGAATGCCGACGGCAACACCGTTTGTGACTACGATCCGGAGGAAATCCGCCGTAATATTTCCATTTCCACCTCTTTGGTGCCGTTGGTATATAAGAACACCAAGCTGAACATTCTGGATGCCCCCGGCGGTTTCGACTTCTCCGGCGCGGTTATGGAAGCTCTGCGCGCAGCAGACGCTGCAATTATTGTGTGCTCTGCCAAGGACGGCATCACCGTTGGCGTAGAAAAGGCGTGGAAGTACTGTGAAGAGCGCAATATGCCTTGTATGATCTACATTTCCAAGGTAGACGAGGATAACTCCGATTACAACGCCACCTTCAATGCGCTGCGTGAGAAGTACGGCAACCGTATTGCTCCCGTGGTCGTTCCTATTTGGGACGGCAACCGCAAGGTTACCGGCATCATCGATGTGGTAAACAAGCGCGCATACGAGATGCAGAATCTGAAGCGGGTGGAAATCGCTGTTCCCGAGGGCAAGGAAGATGTGATTACCGAGTTCAACGACGCTTTGAAGGAAGCTGTTGCAGAAACCAGCGAAGAATTTATGGACAAGTTCTTCGGCGGCGAGGACTTCACCTATGCCGAAATGATCAAGGGTATGCACCAGGGTGTTATGGACCGCACGATGTTCCCCGTTGTGTGCGGCTCTGCAATGAACTGCCTGGGCAGCCTGATGCTGATGGATCATATCATCGACCTGTTCCCCAACCCCGTGGAGGGCAACTATCACAAGGCAACCTTGGCTGACGGCACTACCGAGGAATTTATTGTATCCCCCGGCGGCGTACCCTCTGCCTTCGTATTCAAGACCGTTTCCGACCAGTACGGCAAGTACTCCTATGTGAAGGTTCTCTCCGGCGAGATTACCTCCGATACCGCTTTGGTCAATGCCCGCACCGGCGAAACCGAAAAGCTGGGCAGACTGTACGCTATGTGCGGCAAGAAGGCGACTGAAATCAAGGCCCTGGCCTGCGGCGACATCGGCGCTATCGGCAAGATGGATAAGGTTAAGACCGGCGATACCCTGTGTGACCCCCGTAAGGTTGTTTCCCTGAAGCAGATTCCTTACGCACAGCCCTGCTACTCCCAGGCCATCAGCCCCAAG
>JAZNDB010000096.1:0-2063 GCA_045587845.1 Faecousia sp. | reverse complement strand
GGTACAGTTGCCGTGCTCGTCGGCATATGTAGCACGAATGACTGCCACATCAATGGGGAATGCGTGGTAGAACAGTTTTTCCTGACCGCGAATCGTGATAACTTCCACGATATCGCCGGCCTCGGCTGCCTTCTCGTTGATTTTACCGCCTTCCAAGCGGGGGTCAACATAGGTCTTCAAACCCACGTGGGTAATAACACCGGGCTTGCCGGCTGCGATATCACGGTACAGCTGGCTGATAACGCCCTGAGGCAGGTTATAGGCTGCCGCCTTATTTTCCAGCGCCAGCTTCTGCAATTTGGGAACCAAGCCCCAGTGACCGCCGATAATTTTAGAAACCAAACCTTCATGGCCCAAGTGATTCAGGCCCTTTTCATTGCTGTCGCCCATACCTGCGCAGTACAGCAGGGACAGGTTAGCAGGATGGCCTGTTTCCAGAAATGCATTTTCAATTGCCAAGGAAACCTCTTCCGGGTGGGCAGAACCGATAAATCCACCGAAGGTTATGGTAGATCCATCTTTGATATACTCTTTTACAGCATCGGAAACCGTCATTACTTTTGCCATTTTGTCCTCCTTGCACACAAAACATATCTTTTTTCAAATAATTGTGTGGTTTTTCATAGTATAGCATAGAAAAAACAGTAACGCAATTACCTGTTATTTTCTTTTTTTATAACCTTGCGTTTATTTTTTATCTGTTGTATAATGGTCATAACCACTGTACAAAGGAGCGTCTGCTGCTATGGATATCCGGGAAATGAAATACATAGAAACAATCGCGCAAACCAGAAGCATAACAAAAGCCGCGCAAAAACTGCATATTTCTCAGCCTGCTTTGCACAAATCTCTCCGCAAGGTTGAAGAAGAATTCCATACAACCTTCTTTTATCGGAAGGGTCACGAATCCCTTCCCACCGATACCGGACTCGTCGTTTTGGAATACGCTAAGCGCACATTAAATAACCTGAAAGAAATGCAGGAAAAGGTTCAGGAAATCCAAAATCTCAAATCCGGCCGCGTGACCCTTGGCTTCCCTGCGATTATCGGCACCTTGTATCTGCCACAAGCATTGATCAATTTCCAAAAAGCATATCCGGATATTACGCTCAAAACATTGGAGGCCGGTGCAAACGAATTAAGCACGTTGGTGGAAAATGGCATATTGGACATGGCGATTCTGGTTCGTCCGGTTAACCATCGGTCACTCAGCGAAATTCCTCTTCTGCAGAATCAGGTTGTGGCAGGCGTAACCCGGAATCACCCTTGGTATCATCGCAGCCATGTTACAATTGAAGATTTTGAATCTGTTTCGTTTAACACATATTGCTCCGATTTCAGCATTCATACCCAGTTGATGGAATTGTTTAAGGAGAAAAATATTACGCCTCATATTGGTTTCAGCGGCAGCAGCAGCGATTTTTTATGCCAAATCAGTATCCTTTCTGACGGAATTCTTGTGCTTCCCCGCCCCGTTATTGAGTCCATCTGCAAAGACCAAATGGTGCCCATTCCTTTTGACCCTGCATTTCCTTGGGAACTTAGCCTTGCCTTCCGAAAGAATTCCTATCTTTCCACCAGTGCCAAAGCGCTGATCCGGCACCTTCAGGAACATTTCCTTCACCACCTTTAACCCGTCAAAAAACTACGCAATTCCTTTCTTGCGTGCTGACAGTTGGATTGTTTCGCAAAAGAACAAAAGCAGATCTCCCTCAGGAGAGCCGCTTTTGCACATATTGGGAAAATACTTGAAGGAAAAAGTTGCCTTGATTATTGCTTGTTTTCGTTTCCACTGCAGCTACTGCAATTACAGGAGCATCGGTCGCAGTTACCGGAGCATTTTGCGCCATCGGGACAACCGATGCACCGAGCGCCCTTTTTCTTCGCGCTGCGGATATACCACAGCACAGCGCCAATAATCACAGCGATTACGACAATGATAAAAATATCAATAGGCTTCATAAAAATCACTTACCGCTCAGCGCGTACTCCTCAGCCAGATTCTTATTGGTTCTCTTGATCAGATGTGCCATCACAATACCGATTGCAACCACAACAGCAAG
>JAZNDB010000095.1:0-4856 GCA_045587845.1 Faecousia sp. | reverse complement strand
GTGCAAACACTGGTGGCTACCATAATTTTCGCAAAGCGAAAATGCATCTCGAGTCCTGCCGACCCAACCAGAAAAGCCACGGCCTTTGCCGTGGCTTTACTTTGTATATAGAACTTTTCAGGACAAAACAGAACATTTCAAATTTCGTTTGACTTCACTTTGACACCGGCACGGTGTTTCGGTTGCTGGAATGTTATTTTGCTTGCGTTTTGATAGGGGTGCGTGCTATAATTATCCAAATGCATTTGGAGGTAAGATTATGGCGAAAATAGAGAATGTTGTTACAGTTTCTGCGCAGCAAATTTTGAATCAGGTCCAGCAGGTCGTTGTGGGCAAGGAAGATGTACTGCAGTGGGTATTGGCGGCCATTTTGGCAAAGGGTCATGTTTTGCTGGAAGATGTGCCCGGTGTGGGTAAGACCACGATGGCGCTGGCCTATTCCAAAGTTTTGAACTTGGAATACAGCCGCGTCCAGTTTACTCCCGACGTACTGCCCTCTGACGTAACCGGCTATTCTGTTCCCGACCGGCAGACCGGCAAACTGGTTTATCAAAAAGGCGCGGTCATATGCAACTTGTTTTTGGCAGACGAACTGAACCGGGCAACCTCCCGCACCCAGTCCGCTCTTTTGGAGGCTATGGAGGAAGGGCAGGTCACTGTTGACGGCATCAGCCATAAACTGCCTGAACCCTTTTTTGTCATTGCGACCCAAAACCCCACCGGTGCTGCGGGTACACAACTGCTGCCCGACAGCCAGATGGACCGGTTCATCGCGCGGCTGAGCTTGGGCTATCCTGCCCCCAGTGAGGAAGTCAATATGGTTATGGAGCGACAGGAGGGCAATCCTTTGCATAAACTGACCCCGCTGCTGACCAGTGAAAAGTTGGTGGCGATGCAGGAGGAAGTGGAGCGCACCTATATTCAGGGCTCTGTAGTGAAATATATTGTGGACCTGATTGTGGAAACAAGAACCAACGAAAATATTGCCCGTGGCGCCAGCCCCCGCGCAACCCTTGCTGTGACCGCTATGGCAAAGGCTATGGCCCGGCTTCACGGTCGGGATTATGTGTTGCCCGACGATGTACAGGAGGTCTTTACCACAACGATCGCCCACCGGCTGATACTTTCCACCAAGGCTGAGGCGCGCAATATGACTGTCGAGATGGTCCTGGCGGAAATTCTCAAGCAGGTACCTGCGCCCAGGATGTACTGATATGGCAAGGCAAAGAATTATTTATTTCTTGGCGCTGATCGGCTGTGTGGTGTTTTATATGGCCTATCAATTGTGGTTTTCCTGGATTCTTTTACAGGTTGTGGTATTCTTGCCGCTGATGTCCCTGCTTTTGAGTTTCATTGCTATTTTGAGTATGCGGACGGACCTGGTAGTGGAACCCATAATGGCTATGGGCAGCGCTGAAAGGATACAACTGAATGTATTCTCCAAACTGTCTCTGCCACCCTATAGCATCAAAATTCGCATCACAAAGCCTATGACGGGTGAAAGCTGGCAGATTAAATCTGATGCCGAATTCCCTACGGACCATTGTGGCAAATTTTATGTGGAATTGCATAAGCCCGGAGTGTGCGATTATCTTGGCCTTTTCCACATTGGAATCAGAAACACCGCCCGACAGACCGTTCTGGTGCTGCCGAATCCAGTAGTGTTGGAAATTCCTCCGGATCTGTGCAGACATTTGGCGCAAAGCTGGCGGCCCAAACCCGGTGGTGGCTATGCGGAAAATCACGAAATCCGGCAATTTCGCCCCGGTGATAATCTGAATAACATTCATTGGAAACTGTCGGCCAAGTTGGACGACCTGATGATTCGGGAGCCTATGGAGTCAGCGCGTGGCTTGATGCTGCTGACTATGGATTTAAACGGTACGGCAGCCGAATTGGACACCAAATTGGGTCAACTTCTTTGGCTGGGCCGATGGCTGCTGGAACGGGAGGTCACTTTCGAACTGCGGGTTCTGACCGCTAACGGCATTGAGAGTTGGAAAATCCAGGATGAAGATGAGATGGACAAGTGTATGCAGACACTGCTTAGCACACCCTTTGCCAAGGAAGGCTCTATCCGGGAGCAAGACTTTCAGGCAATTTGGCGGTACCATATCGGAGGTAAGCAGAATGAATGTTAAAAAATGGCTTCCTTGTCTGCTTAGTGCAGTTGTTGCATTTACGCTGGCAATCAGCGCGGTGGGAAATCTGTTCACCGGCTACGATATGTCGGTTCACCTGTGGAAAATTTTTCTGATGAGCGCTTTGGCAGCACTGGGATCTGCAGTGCTGTTTCAGTTCCAAATTAACAAAAAGATGATTCTTCGTGCTGCATCCGTTGTGTTGGCGGTAGTGCTCGTGAAAGAGTTGCTCCGACCCTACATATGGCTGCAGATACAAAACCTGAGTTTTTTGATTACTTCCCATTATCACGACGCGTACGACTGGCCGGTTTTGGGAAACCCGGGCGCAGATCACGTAACTGCTCCGTTGATGTTTTGGGCTATGTTGGTGGCGGTCTGTGTGAACTGGCACATTTGCCGGCGGAAACATATTGCCGTGGCAATTGTACCGGCAGTAATGCCACTGGCTCTATGCCTGATGACCGCATTCAAAGTGCCTGCAACGGTGTACCTGTATTTGACGATTTCGGGACTGGCAGTTCTGTTAATAACAGATTGGAGCCGGAAAAAGGAGCCTGAGAAGGGTACGAAAATGCTCCTTTGGTCGGCGCTCCCTGTTGCCCTGTCCTTGGCGATTTTGTTTGCTTGCAACCCCAAAGCCGGATATATAAACCACGCAGGCGGAATTCAAAAAGAGGTGGTTGCGTGGTTCGAGGAACTGGGGGAGATCGTGGAAGCGGTGATCAACGGCACACCCATTCCTTCAGGTTCGGTCGAAAACCGCAACCTATTGGCCGTAGGTCCCAAAAGCAAGTCATCCCGTTCGGTGATGCTGGTCAATTCGCCTGTTGACGGGGTCTTGTATCTGCGGGAACGGGATTTCGATGTGTATACCGGCGTTAGCTGGGAGGGAACCAACCGGGAAGAGACGTTCACTGCAGGCGCTGTATCGCAGGGCAAGTTGACAATTACGACTTACGGCGTCCGGGATGTGTTGTACGTTCCTTATTATGCGACGAAGGGAATCAACTTAATTGGCGGCGTCGTGAAAAATGACAAGAACTTAGAGCGATACAGTTACAATTTGTCCGGTAAGTATGTGAAAAAGACGACATACCCCGACAAAATTTATAAGGATCTTCCTGAGGAAACAAGTGACTGGGCAATACAATTTGTGCAGGGAATCATAGCCGGCGCCAAGGATACCCGGGAAAAGATCGACCGGATTCAGGACTATGTGCGCAAATCTGCCGAATATGATATAGCCACCCCAAAAATGAATTCGGATCGTACGGATTTTGCCAAGTGGTTCCTGGAGGAAAGCCAAACAGGTCATTGCATACATTACGCTACCGCGACAGCGGTGCTGCTGCGGGCAGCCTATATCCCCGCCCGATACGTGGAAGGATATGCTGTATATTGCATAGCTGGCAATGATGTGGTGGTCAGTAAGCAGGATGCCCACGCGTGGGTGGAATACTATGATTGGAACACTCAGGCCTGGTGTGTATTGGAAACAACGCCCGGCTTCCCGAAAACAGAAAGGCCGATCGGTGTTTCCGGCAAGCCCCAGGGAGAGAAACCTGGCGATGGGGGCGATGTTCCGGCAGAGGACGCTACTGAGAAAGAGCCAACGGGGGAGAGACCGGCGATTGGATTTGGGGGCGATTCCGAAGAAGAGACGGAGACCACCAATTCGGAAGATTGGGTGAATCCTGATCTGCCAGACCAGGACAATCTGCCGCAACCTCAGCCGGAAAAAACACCAGGGCAAATGCTTGCGTGGATAAAAATTGTGCTGGGATGCCTGCTTTTGATTCTTTGTATAGCGCTGCAAGGTTATGTACGCATTTTTGTGAAGCAGAAGCTGTGGAATCACGGCCAACCCAATGAGCGTACCATATGGCGCTGGAGATTGCTCCGCACCGATGCAAAACTGCTGAAACAGATACTTCCGGAGGAATTGGACGATTTGGCGCAAAAGGCAAGATTCAGCCAGCACGAGATCCAGCCGGAGGAATTGCGGTGTTATGAGGATTACCGTCTGACGCTCCTTGCGGCGGTTACAAAAAAACCTTGGTATCAAAGGCTTTTCATCAAATGGATTCTGGCAATTGCATAAAATAGAATCATCCCCCGTGGTGCGATCCACGGGGGATAATTATTGGGTCAGGATAAGTGTTATTTTCTTGCAATAAAGAAGCAAGAAGCAATTTAGAAAAAAGCTTCAGTAAGAACAGAAAAAGTCATCCCAATCGGGATGGCTTTTTTCTTTTTTATTTGGTTTACGAAGCAAGCCTTAGAACGACCTCTGGGTTAGAGAGGCGACAAGCTTCTCCGACAGGATGTTGCTGTTATTACACAGCACTGTTTTTGAATTTATCCATATGCGCTTTGATTGCGTCAAGGGATTTGTCGCTGATGACGTGCTCAATCCGGCAGGCATCTTCTGCTGCAGACTCCTTATCTACACCCAGCGCCATCAATGCGGCGGTTAAGAGCGTATGCCGCTCATAGATTTTCTTTGCAACAGCAATTCCTTTTTCTGTGAGAATCAAAAAGCTGTCTTCGTCAACCGAAAGATAGCCGTCATTTTTCAGCAAACCAACTGCGCGGCTGATACTGGGTCTGGAATAGCCCAATGCTTCTGCCACGTCAATGCTGCGCACAGAACGATTGTTTTGTGAGAGCGTATATATCGTTTCGAGATACATCTCGGCAGATTCGTGCAGG
>JAZNDB010000094.1:0-2453 GCA_045587845.1 Faecousia sp. | reverse complement strand
CGGGCTGTGGATCTGGAGAAAGTTGTTCCCACATCATAGGTTTCAAAGTTCTCCTCATAGGCGGGATATTCTTCGTAGCGGTCGGTATCGGAGATGATGACGGGTGTCACATCTGCAGGTGTTTCAACCCAATAACCGCAGGTGCCTGTTACGTGAACACTACCGTCTTCAATGATTCTACCCTGGGGAAAAATAACTGTTTCACCGCCAATTTGGAATGTGGGCGCTTGATCCTTCACCTTAAAGCTTTTCAGTGTTGTACCCTCGAAGGTATTGGGGGTGATACGCCAGACGTTTCTGCCGGCTGCGTACATACCGGACAGAACAAACTTACTGTTCCACGTTCTTTGAACAACAATCGGCTCTCTGTCGGCATAGCCTACCAAACGGGTCAGTTCCGTCATAACATCCGAGATGTTCTGAATAACATCATTGTAATCATAGGGATCGTCATTGTCGTCTGTGTCTCGAGGGCCAATTACGTAGCCAGTAAAGGGTTTCGGGTCCAGCAAGCCAATATGTAACAACGTTTCTGCATAATAGGGCGAGTAACACAACCCGTTTTCCGGACCTGTTTCGGGTTTATAGTTAAAGCCCGTAATCCACACGCTGATTTGATTGTTTTCTGAGGAGGTATACATATCCTTAAAGGTATTTACATCCAGCATAAATGAATTGAAGGGATTATCCTCATAGACCGCCTCATTGTAGGTTATGGGGGTTATATACCTTTCGTTGGTTTCCCGCATATTGCCATACGGTCTTCTTAAGTAGAAGTTTTCGTTTGCGGTGTTACCTGCATAGTCTGTATTGCCGCCATTATGGGGGTCGCCTGATTTATCTATGCCCTCATCCCATATGTTGTATCCGGGGAATTTGTAATTGCTCACGTACGCATCGGGATAAAGCTCCATAAAGGGGGCGCAGGCTTCATTCAAGTACCTGCACATACGGTTACGCATAACTGCATTCCAGATAGCATATTCCGGGCTTTTCGTATCCGTGATTGGGTAGATTTCAGCCTTATCACCGTCGGGTACACTGAATTGGAAGCCTCTTTCTGCTAAGTAGGGACGTACGTCTGTGGCATAGCGGGGATCGTTGACAATATCATTGAAAATGTTTTTGTTCTCCTGAACAGTTTCGGTTGTGCCATCCTCTTCATCTTTGATGGTTGTCTTTTTCTTATATGCCTGATAAATATACCAAGCGCCGATAGAAGAATACTCCGTATCCAGAATCATACCGTCAATCTTGCCGCCGATTCTTTTATATTCGGTGAAAAATTCATCTATCCAGGCCTTGAACATCGCGACAGTCTTGTCCATATAGATCATATGCTCAACCTGTTGTTCAATGGCCATAGGGAAGTTCAGATAGCGCATACCCACAGGGCGGCTGTCGAACTCTTCCTTCAGCTTTTGCGCCATTGTGGGAATATCTGTGGTATCGTACAATCTGAGGGTGATTTTTGTGTCGCCTTCCTTAAACGCAATTAGATACGGATTTGGCATTTCGGTGATATTATCGGGGAAATCCACACTTGTAGGGCCCATCCAGTTCACCATATAATAGGGTGACTTTTCGTATTTGGCTGCGCTGCCGGGTACCGTAATACCCAAAGAAGTCAAGGTTGCCAAAATCAGTAATACAGCTAACAGTCTTTTCATTTTCTATCTCCTATCCAAAATGTTCGCGATAAACTATATGTTTTCTCTTGTTTATTTATACTATACATTGGCATTTGTGTCAATAAATTCTTGTGTAAAACAACTGTGATGTGCGCCATTTAGCGCACCTCACATTGCTTTTATGTCTGTTTATTTTTTATAGAGTTTTGCCTTCAATACTTCTATCCATTGGGGTTTAATAACAAACCAGCACAGAGCAAATCCACCGCCGGATAGCGCCAACGCAGAGCCGGATGCAATCAAGGCTATTGTTCCGCCGGACAGACCGTCCTTTTCAGTTACAACAGGTTCTGTTTCCTCTGCATCGAAGTCACCGTCTTCCGTTTCCTCGGGATAGAAAATATCCTCTTCGGGGTTTCTGTCTCCCCAGCCATCGGGATGCGTGACGTTATTGTTGGGATTTTTATTTTCTGTTGCATCAGTGTTTGTAGATCCCGTGTTATTGGTAGAATCCTCTTCCGTTACTTCCTCGTAGGAAACGTCTTCGTCGTATTCAAAGTTATCTCCATAGAAATCGTCTTCGTCACGATCGTCTTCCGTTCCCTCGGGGCGGGTGTAATCATTGCTGGGATATTTATTTCCCGAACCGCCGGAACCGGAGGATCCACTGCCGGAACTGCCGGAGCCGGAAGATCCGCTACCGCCAGAACCACTACTGGAGGAACCACTACCGGAACCACCGGAGCCGGAAGATCCGCTGCCGGAGGAGCCACTGCCGGAGCTGCCGGAGCCAGAAGAACCGCTGCCGGAGCTGCCGGAGCT
>JAZNDB010000093.1:0-14070 GCA_045587845.1 Faecousia sp. | reverse complement strand
GGAACGTGAGGCAGATGTGCTGCGTATGCGTTTCGGTATGTATGACGGCCGCACCCACACCCTGGAAGAGGTTGGTCAGATTTTCGGCGTAACCAGAGAGCGTATTCGCCAGATTGAGAACAAGGCAATCCGCAAGCTCCGTCACCCCAGCCGCGCCAAGAAGATTAAGGACTTTTACTGCTAAGAAAAATGCCCCGAACAGGTTTTGTTCGGGGCATTTTTTAGTTTGCATTATTTTCTTTGACTACCACGTAGCCGTCTACCAGATTTGCGCTTTCCAGCGCGCCCTCAATGGCAACGGAGCGTTCCATCAGATCTGTGCAGATAACGCAGCCGTCCTTACATTCGATGCGCATTACGTTGCGGATTACCACATTTTCCTCTGCGCGGCTGTTTTTATAAACCGTTGAAAGACACATAACGCTACCTCTTATTTCAGACTTTGCAGCACCACAGACAGGCGCATATTGCCCTTTTCAAAGTCGGACACCGCCGCCATTACCTGCTCGTAAGCCGCGTGGCTGCCTGCCTTTTCCAACTGGGCTGCCAGGTCTGCCAGCTCCTTGGCGTGGGCGGCATTGTGATTTACCATATACTGCATCAGCGCCATCAGCTCCTCCATAGGCGTATGCTCGCACTTAGATGCGCAACTGCCACAGCCGCCGGCGCAGCCGTGATCGTGATGGTGGTGATGGCCCTCTTCGTGAAGATGGTCGTGGCTATGGGGATGTTCGTGGTCGTGGGAATGGGCGTGGGTATGCTCGTGGCTGTGAGCAACACCGTCGTGGGTGTGCTCGTGGGTATGAGAATGGTCGTGATCGTGGGAATGGCTGCCCACGTGGTCGTGATGGATATGCATAAAAGTTCTCCTTTTCTTAAACTGATATCAAAGACGGGGCGTCGAGGACGCCGCCCCTACAAATTCTTATTCAGGCAGGGCGCTGCGAATATCGCCGATGGTATACAAAGAACCAAAGCACAGGACGACACCGTCTTTTCCTGCCAGTTCCAGGGCCTTTTGGACGCCCGCGGGGATTGTTTCGCAGGCAGTGGCCTTTGCGCCCACATTCTGCAGGTGCCGGGCCAGCTCCTCTGCCATCAGCCGACGGGGGTTGGGGGGTGTGACGCAGACAAACTGCTCGATATAGGGCATAACAGGCTTATACATATCCCCGTAGTCCTTATCCGCCAGCACACCGGTAAGGGCAATAACCCGCCGGTCAGCAAGGTAATCCTGAATATTCTTCACCAGCGCTTCCAGACACTGGGGATTATGACCGCCATCGATAATAAACAGGGGATCGCGGCAAACGATATCAAACCGACCGGGCCAGGATACGTCCCGGATACCCTCGTAGATGTTCTCTCTGGAAATTTTCCAACCTGTTTCCTGCAGGGTTTCTGCCACTGCCAGCACAACGGCGGCATTATGCAGTTGATGGTCGCCCAACAGGGGCAGGTGGATATCCTTGTAGTCACCACAATCGAAAACCTGTTCAAACAAATCGTGGGATTTTAATTTCAAACCGTCAAAATTGGCCTTTTTCAACTTGGTGTTTCGCGCATTACAGGTATTTTCAAAGACCGCCTCTACGCCGGGTGTACCGCGGTAAATGACCGCGTGGCCGTTTTCCTTGATGATACCGGCTTTGTTGAAAGCAATCTCTTCTAAAGTATTGCCCAAAATATCCGTATGATCCAAGCCGATATTGGTAATCACCGCCACCTCGGGGGTGTCAATTACATTGGTAGCGTCCAGCAGACCGCCAAGACCTACCTCCAGCACCACAATATCGCACTTTCTGCGCTTGAAAAATTCGAATGCAATGGCGGTAATCAGCTCAAACTCCGTGGGGTTTTCTGCCATAGAATCCGCCAAAGGCTTAACCTGCTCGGTGATTTCAATGAGCTCCCCGTCGGAAATCATCTCACCGTTGACCTGCATACGCTCCCCAAACTGATAGATAAACGGCGAGGTATAAAGGCCTGTGCAGTAGCCGGCTTTCCGCAGGATAGACGCGGTCATCGCGGCGGTAGAGCCCTTGCCGTTGGTGCCGGCAATATGAATGAATTTCAAATCCTTTTGAGGATTGCCCATTTTTTCCAGCAGCTCGGTGATACGTTCCAAACCGGGCATCATACCCTTCCAGCACACGGAGTGGATATAGTCAAGGGTTTCGTTAATTGTCATTGCTATCTACCTCTTTTTTCTTGCCTTGGGCGGCCATACGCCCAATCTTGTGAAGATATTTGCCTTGAACAGAAGCCAAATGATCATTACATCGGCTACCAGAACGATAGCAAACTGAATGGAGCGGGTGCTTAATTTCAGAACGAGCCCTTCCCAGAATGTTTCGTAGTAATAAACATAAGCCAACGTGAAGCTTTGATACAAAACAGAACCAAAAACTACCGGCGGCAGAAAGCTTACTATCAGCCGCAGCAGAGTGGTTTTCTTTCCAAGGAAGCCGCGGAACAGACCTCCGAAAACGCCGTACAGGATAGGCGGTATGCAGAAGATAGGATTATACCCAAAGGGGGAAAACAGGCAGCCGATAAAGTCTGCAGAAAAGCCTACCATTGCGCCGGCAATAGGGCCGAAGAGCATACCGGACAGAAAAATGGGAACAGCCTCAATAGAATAGCGACTGGATTCCTCCGGCATCAGGCCGAATAAGCGCGCAAGCACCACGCTCAGCGCCGCCAGCAGGGCGCAGTATGCCAGGGTTTTGGTGGTCATCACCGTACTTTTTCGCATAAAAATCCTCCTTAGTATGCGAGCAAATCCCAAGGGAATCCGACAAAAACCCCATACGCAAAACGTACGGGGAGCAAAGCCGGTAACCCATTGGGCTTATTGCCCAACCGAGTTCGTTGCTTACATATAAGGAGCTTTTCTTATATGCGCAGCGGGTGCGGAAGCCTCATCGCGGGCAATGCCCTTCGTCTGTCACTCAACTCCCCATTTTGACAGCACTTCACGCGAGGTCTCCTACTCTGTTCGCAGTTATCATACTACATTGTAGCGCAAATGTAAATCCCTAATCGATAAATTTTTCTCGATTTTTATGAAATTTCAATAGCTTTGCCCCATTTCCACAGGGAAAAAGCCTTGCAATTTGTGCATTATTGATTTATAATTGCATTATATTGGGAAAGGAGGCTTGAAATTTGGGTGAGTTGATTGCCGTTCTGTCCGGCAAGGGCGGAACAGGAAAGACCTCAGTGTGCGCCGGCATTGCAGAAGCTTTGGCTTTACAGGGCGAAAAGGTCCTGTGCATTGACTGTGACGTAGGCTTGCGGAATCTGGATATTGCTTTGGGTATCAGCCAAATTGGCGGGCTGTCCTTTTTAGATGTTTGCAGCGGTGATTATCCCCTGGATATGGCCGCTACCCATCCTGTTTATCCCAATATTTCCTTTTTAACTGCCCCTGTGAGCTGTCCTGTGGAGGACGTGGATCTGGTAGCCTTTTCCCAAATGCTGGAAGCCGCCCGCAGCCGATTCTCCTATGTTTTGTTAGATGCCCCCGCAGGAATTGAGGCAGGCTTCCGTCTGGCAGCCCGGTTTGCCGACAGGATTATTCTCGTCACCAGCGCCGACCCCGCGTCTATTCGGGATGCTGCCCGCGCCGCTGACGTGCTGGAAACTATGGGCAAGCACAATGTGCGAATGATCATTAACCGCATTCAGGAAAAAATGCTTGTCACAATGGGCGTGACGGTGGATGATATTATGGATCAGGCGGGGTTGCCCCTTTTGGGCATCGTGCCGGAGGATTCCAATGTAGTTCTGTCCGCCGCCTTCCGTCAGCCTTTGCTTGGCTATTCCAAAAAGGGCGCTGCGGCCGCTTGCCGCAGAATTGCAAAGCGAATTCAAGGCTTGTCCGTGCCCGTAAAACTGTAATTGGAAGGAGCGTCACTATGAATATTGCGTTCTTGGCCCACGATAAAAAGAAAGAATTGATGGTGCAATTTTGCACCGCCTATAAAAGTGTGCTGGCAAAGCACAATCTGTTTGCCACCGCCTCCACCGGCCGTCTGATTGCAGACAACACCGGTCTGCCCATTACCCTGTTGCTCTCTCACAAGCAGGGCGGTCACCAGCAGATCAATGCCCGCATCGCCTATAATGAGATTGATTTGGTAATTCTGTTCTCCGACCCCAACACCATCGACCCCTGGGAAGACAGCCAAATGCTGGAGACCATTCGCCATTGCGACAAGCACAATGTGCCCTTCGCCTCCAATTTGGGCAGCGCGGAAATGTTCATTATGGGTCTGCAGAGAGGCGACCTGGATTGGCGCGAAATATACCACAACAAGCCGAAATTCTAACAACAAAACTTTTATTGTCATTCCGAGCCGGCGCACACGCCGGCGTGGGAATCTCAAAGAACACCTTGCCAGAGATTGCCACGGACGGCAAGCCGTCCTCGCAATGACAATTTGTTTTTGCAATTTGAAAGGATTGAAGAAAATGGAAAGAATTACACCCCGGACTCTGTCCGGTTTTATGGAACTGCTGCCCGGAAAGCAGATTAAACTGGAGAAAATGATGGCCGTTTTGCGGGACACCTATGCCCTCTACGGCTTTGCCCCCCTGGACACCCCCATTATCGAGGACGCAAAAATTTTGCTTGCCAAGGGTGGCGGTGAGACGGAAAAGCAGATTTACCGTTTCCAGAAGGGCGACAGCGATCTGGCGCTGCGGTTTGATTTGACCGTTCCCCTTGCCAAGTATGTGGCGTTGCACTACAATGAGCTGGCTTTCCCCTTCCGCCGCTTCCAGATCGGCAAGGTTTACCGGGGCGAACGGGCGCAAAGAGGCCGTTTCCGTGAGTTCTATCAGGCGGATATCGACATTATCGGTGACGGCAAGCTGGATATCACCAATGAGGCGGAGATTCCC
Source organism: Faecousia sp. (assembly GCA_045587845.1). Lineage (GTDB taxonomy): Bacteria > Bacillota > Clostridia > Oscillospirales > Oscillospiraceae > Faecousia. The sequence goes on along the minus strand of JAZNDB010000093.1, from coordinate 9,159 downwards.
GCCATTATCTATCGGGTGTTCCGGGGCTTTGGTCTGACCCGTTTCCAAATTCGAGTGAACAACCGGAAAGTCCTCAACGGTTTCTACGCTATGCTGGGCTTGTCTGAGAAAAGCGGCGACATTATGCGTACCGTGGACAAGCTGGACAAGATTGGCGCTGAAAAGGTGTCCAAAATTCTGGTGGAGGACTGCGGTCTGACCCAGGAACAATCCGCTGAGATTTTGAAGTTTATCGCAATCCGCGGCACGAACACTGAGGTGTTGGCCGCTTTGGAGGGCTATGCAGGCCGCAACGAGATCTTTGATTTGGGTCTTGCAGAACTGAAGGCCGTGGCCCAGAACTTGTCCGCATTTGGCGTTCCCGAGGCAAATTTTGCCGTGGATCTGACCATCGCAAGAGGTTTGGACTACTACACCGGCACGGTTTACGAAACCACCCTTTTGGATCACCCGGAAATCGGCTCCGTCTGCTCCGGCGGTCGGTACGACAATCTGGCAGAATACTACACCGACAGAGCGCTTCCCGGTGTGGGTATCTCCATCGGCTTGACCCGACTGTTCTACGTTCTGGACGAGCAGGGCTTGCTGAACGATGCCATTCCCTCTGCCCCCTGTGATGCGCTGGTTCTGCCTATGACCGAGGACATTTCCCAGGCGGTGACTTTGGCAGAAGCCTTGCGGTCTGCAGGTGTGCGGGTACAACTGTACGGCGAACAGAAGAAGTTCAAGCAAAAGATGAGCTATGCAGACAAGCTGGGTGTGCCCTACGTTGTTCTGCTGGGCGAGGACGAGATTGCCGAGGGGAAATGCTCTGTGAAGAATATGACCACAGGCGAGCAGGTAAAATGCACGCCCCAGGAGGCAGGTAACCACATTCTGCAGGGCCTGGCTGACGCGAACGGCCCGCTGATTCTGGAAAAGTAAGCATATCGGAGGTGCCCCGCACCTCCGATATTTTGCGAAAGCCGCCCCAGTGTAAGGGGTGGTGGCACAGCGAAGCCGTGACGGAGGCGTTGTCAATCCCCCAGTCAGCTCCGCTGACAGCCCCCTTTACACAAGGGGGCCTTTTGAAGGAGCAACTATGGAACTGAAACACATTGCAACAAGAGCCGGGCGGCTGTCCTCCTTTTTACGGGAGGAAATGCAGATGTCCGCGGGGCTGATGAACCGGCTGAAGTGGAAAGAGGGGCTTTTTGTCAACGGAAAAAGCGTCCACACCGACTACGCGGTACAAGTGGGCGATGTGATTACCGTCCCGCTGGACGAGCCTGCTCCGGACTATCCCGCCCAACAGGGTAATATTACCATTGTATATGAGGACGAACACCTGCTGGCGGTGGACAAGCCTGCGGGTATGCTCATACACCCCTCCCGTTCCCGCAACACAGGCACTTTGGCAAACTATGTGCTGGGGTATTACGGAAAAACAGGGCAGTGTAGCGCCTTTCACCCTCTGACCCGGCTGGACAGAGACACCTTCGGTGTGGTGTTGCTGGCAAAAAACGCACACATACACTCCCTTTTGATGGCGCAAGAGGGTGTGGAAAAGACCTACCACGCCTGGGTTTTCGGCGGACCAACGGAGGATTCCGGCATTATTGATGCCCCCATCGGACGTCTGCCGCTGCCAAGCCTTTTGCGGCAGGTGACGGAAGACGGCAAGCCCTCTCTGACCCGGTATCGGGTGCTGGTAAGAAAAGAGGAGTTATGTAAACTGGCTTTGCAGCCGGTTACAGGGCGCACCCATCAGTTGCGGGTCCACTGCGCTTATATGGGGTTTCCTATTCTGGGCGACCCCCAATACGGAAACACTGCCTCCGGGCAGCTTTCCCGGCAACTAGGTTTTTCCTCCCAGCGGCTATGCGCCAAACGCATAGCCTTTACACACCCGATTACAGGGCAAAAAATGGAGCTTACGTCCGCAATGGATGCCTAAGTTTCTCCCTTGCTTTTCGGGGATTTTTATGGTAAAATAGCACGAAAACAAGCGTTTAGGAGGTGGTACTGTGCGCAGATTTTTCGTTCTTGTGACGCTGCTGTGTATTATCTGTTCTTTGGCGGTGGGCGCAAGTGCCGCCACCTATGCCAAAAGCATCAGCACCTATGCAACTGTTTCCGGTGACGGCACCTGTCAAGTTACCCTCACCGCCACCATTCATTTGGATCAGTCGGTGGATAACCTGCGATTCCCTCTGCCCGGCAAGGCTTCCAACATCACCGTCAACGGCGCCCGGGCCAGCAGCAAAGCAGAAAACGGCTTGCGGCAGGTGAATCTCTCCCGGGTGGTGGGCAGAGCGATGGGCGACTTCACCTTGAACTTCACCTATAGCCTTCCCAATTTGATTGCCACCAACGAGGCGGACCTTTTGGAATTGCAGCTTCCGCTGCTTGCAGGATTTGCCTATCCTGTGCAGGCACTGGATTTTTCTGTGACTCTGCCTGGCGCGGTTACCGCGAAACCCGCCTTTTCCAGCGGTTATCACCAGGCAAACATTGAAAAGGACATCTACACCACCACAACCGGCGCCACCATTACCGGCACTTCGCAGGTGGAGCTGAAGGACCACGAAACCCTGTCTATGTCCTTGCTGGTCAGCGAGGAGATGTTCCCCCAAAAACGCATTACGCCCCCAAATTTCCAAACGGTCACCGTTCTTATCTGGGTTTTTGCCCTTTTGGCGGTTTTGTATTGGATTTTCTTCCTGCGGAATCTGCCCACCTGGCCCGCATCCCATCCCACTTCTCCCGACGGCTATAACGCCGGTGAATTGGGCAGTGTGCTCCATTTGCAAGGGGGCAATCTGAATATGCTGGTGTTCTCCTGGGCGCAGCTTGGCTATCTGCTGATTTCCCTGGACCGCAACGGCAGAGTTACCCTCCACCGCCAAATGGATATGGGCAATGAGCGCAGCGCCTTTGAAGGAAAGTGTTTCCGGCTCTTGTTTGGCAAGCGGGATACGGTAGATGCCGGTTCTGTGCGCTATGCAGAGCTTTATCACAGTATCGCAAAGATGAAACCGAATCTATCTTCCTTTATGCACCCCAAGACCGGAAATCTTGTTGTTTTCCAGTGGCTTTCTGCCTTGGCAGGTATGTTCTACGGTATTTTTATCGCCATCGGCTTAAGCTCCGGCGCCCTTTTGCAATGGCTTCTTGTGATTGTGTTGGGCGCGTTGGCCCTGCTTAGCAGCTTGCGTATCCAACGCTGGGCGACAAGTCTGTTCGCCCCCGATCGGCAGCCTGTTTGGATTTCGCTGGGGCTGTGCTGCGTTTGGTTAGGACTGAGCGCCATTGCAGGACTTGTTAATGTTGGATTCGGTATGATTTTGAGCCAACTGGTTGCGGGCTTGCTTGCCGCCCTTGGCGGTCGGCGCACCCCCTACGGCAGGCAGGCAATGGGCGAAACCCTTGGTCTGTGCCGGTATTTATATGGTGTTTCCCCGGAACAACTGCGTCAAATCTGCCAATCTAACCCGGAATACTACCACCAAATGGCACCCTATGCCCTGGCGCTGGGTGTGGACAAACGTTTTGCCAAGCGGTTTGGCAAAATTCTCATTCCTCAATGCCCTTACATTTCTGTGGGAATTGCCAGCGAACTGCGGGCTGCCCAATGGCAGAATATGATGCGTCGTGTTCTAAAAGGTATGAACACCCGTATCCCCAACGGCTACCGGGAGCGTATCCTGGCGCTGATAGAACGCTTTATTCGATAAACAAAACAGGACGGAATACTCCGTCCTGTTTTTTGTTTTTACTCTGCAAACAAATCGGTGGATAAATACCGGTCGCCGGTGTCCGGCAGTAACACTACAATGGTCTTGCCGGGGTTTTCTTCTGCCAAAAGGCAGGCTGCGTGCAGGGCTGCGCCGGAGGAAATGCCCACCAAAACACCCTCTGCTCTGCCCAGCAGGCGGACAGCATCATAGGCCTCCTGCTCGGTAACAGGAATGACCCTGTCGTAGATTTTGGTGTCCAGTACTTTGGGAACGAAGTTCGCCCCGATGCCCTGCAAGCCGTGCGGGCCTGCTTTTCCGCCGGAAAGCAGCGGTGATGATGCAGGCTCTACGGCAACCACCTGGACTTTGGGATTCTTTTCCTTTAAATAGGCTCCAACCCCTGTGATGGTGCCGCCGGTTCCCACACCTGCCACGAAAATATCCACATTGCCTTCCGTGTCCTTCCAAATCTCCGGACCGGTGGTAGATACGTGGGCTGCAGCGTTGGCGGGATTGCCAAACTGGTCGGGAATAAAGCTGTTCGGATACTGCTTTGCCAATTCCTCTGCTTTTTCCACCGCGCCCTGCATTCCCAACGCGCCGGGCGTCAGCACCACCTCTGCCCCATAGGCCCGCATAAGCTTTTGCCGTTCTACACTCATAGAGTCCGGCATCACAATCACCGCGCGATATCCGCGATTTGCCGCAACGCAGGCAAGACCGATGCCGGTATTGCCGGAGGTAGGCTCAATAATCACAGAATTTTCTGTTAACAAGCCCTTTTTTTCCGCGTCCTCAATCATAGAAAGGGCTGCTCTGTCCTTCACCGAGCCTGTGGGATTTAAAAATTCCAGTTTCGCCAGTAACCGCGCCTGCAGACCCTTGGCTTTCGCAATGGCATTCAGCTCCAATAACGGCGTGTTGCCAATGAGCTGGGTTGCGGATTTGTAAATTGCCATAGTCCTACCTCCAAAATTTATTGTTTCAATTATACCCCCGAGAAAGAATTGTTGTCAATAGGAACATTGACAAGGTTATCAACCTATGATATAAATAGGTAATAACGAAACTTAGGGGGAGAGTATCCTATGACACCCTTTGAAAAAGAAATTGAATCCTTGGTAGACACCCTTTTGGAAGATTATCAGGGGCAGCGGGACATTGACCGTCTGGAGTTATACCGCCAGCCGGACAAGGATGTGGTAATTGACATCATCGAAAAGCTCCGCAGAATTGTGTTCCCCGGCTACTTTAAGGATAAAACCTACCGTATGTATAACGCAAAGCACAACCTCTCTCTGCTGATAGAGGACGTGATGTGTCACCTCACCGACCAGCTTTCTCTGGTGTACCAGGGAAGTGGCGAGGCAGAGCCCCAGGCGCAAAAGCACGCCCAGGAGGTGGCTCTGGCATTCTTCCGGCAGATTCCTGACGTGAGAGCTATGGTGCAGACGGATTTGCAGGCCGCATACGACGGTGACCCCGCCGCCACCGGTATGGCAGAGATTATTTTCGCCTACCCCGGTCTGTTTGCGATCACCGTATACCGCCTTGCCCACGTTCTGTATACCTTGAATGTGCCGATGCTCCCCAGAATTATGACGGAGCACGCCCACAGCATCACCGGTATCGACATTCACCCCGGCGCTACCGTTGGAAAGTTCTTCTTTATTGACCACGGCACCGGCATTGTAGTGGGTGAAACCACCGTAATCGGTGACAATGTGAAGATTTATCAGGGGGTAACCTTGGGCGCGCTATCCACCCGGGGCGGTCAGAGCCTGCGCGGCAAACGCCGTCACCCCACCATTGAGGACAATGTGACCATTTATGCCGGCGCATCTGTTTTGGGTGGCGACACGGTCATCGGGCGGGATTCCATCATCGGGTCCAATGCGTTTATCACCCAGTCTGTTGCTCCCTGCACCACCATTTCCATTAAAAATCAGGAACTGCAGATGAAAACCCGGGCAAATTGCCCCGGCTGCCAGCAGCAGTTTCAATGCGAGTAAAATCTCCCGCTGACCATATGGGCCAGCGGTTTTTTACCCGTCCGAGGGGAGCAGCAGGAGCATTGGATACAGCAGACCTGCCTTGGTTCTATCTACAAACTGCCAGGTGCCTCCGTCCCGTTGCAGATATTGATCTCCCTGTTGAAAATACGCGCTGCTACCCCCATCGGAATACTGCAGGGTAATCCGGCAGACACTGTCAAAGTCCCCTTCCGGCACTGTGGGACCAAAGGGCCGCAAAATGCGCAAATAGGTCAGCAGTGACTGCACGCTGGATTGTTTCGTATAATTCCGAAGAATGGTCTCCCCGTTTCCCTTGTACTCCACCTGCGCGCCAACCACCACCCGGGTAATGGGTTCTGTCTGCTTTTTGCAACCTGCCAGCAACATTGCAAGCAGGATAAAAATGCCAATTTTTTTCATCGTCACACCTCTTTTTAACAGTATGACGCAAATCCGCTGAAAATATAAAAAAGCACCGGCAAAAACCGGTGCTTTTTTATAAGTAAAATTAACCTTTTACATTGTAGTCAGCGCTCAGTAGATTCATAGCCTTGCAAAGCTTGTGCAGATAAACAAAGGGACCAATCGCAATCAAGGAACCAAGCACATTCCACAGCCAGAAGGTTTCTGCGCTGAAGTTGTAGGAAATGCCGCGACGCGCCAGTTCATTGCCGATACGGGCGGAAATCTTATGGCACCATACAATTCCGGCAATGCCGAAGGTAATAGGCGCCACAACAAAAGCCAGCAAGCAATAGTGCATCGTCTTTTTGCCGTCATAACGACTGGCAATCAGGTTGATATCGCTGGATACTTTGGAATAAAACACCAGCGCATAGATGCCAAAGGTAATCACAGAAAGTAAGATGAACTTCAGAAGGCCGCGGTTGGTTTTCAGCTGCAAGGCGGGAGTGGTGTTGATGATTTCTTCAGACATATTCGGTTACCTCTTTTCTTTTATTTTCTGGCAAAAAGCTTGCCGGAATTACATTATTTGTCAGTATTTTTCTTCCGTATATAATCCAAAAGCTGATACACCATCTGCACATCCTGCTCAGAAAGGTCATCAACAGGCAGCGTTACCGTGTCAGAAACCCCCAGTAAATAATCCGTGGATACCCGAAAAATTGCAGCTAATTCTACAATATATTGTGTAGAGGGAACCGAAATCCCAATTTCCCACGCATTTACGCTGGAACGGGTAATGCCCAGTCGCTTAGACAGTTCCGTCTGTGTCATTTTCTGTTGTTCTCTTAAAAATTTTATGCGGTCAGCTACCATACTATCACCTGACTATTATTATATAGCAAAACGAAATGATATTGCATTATCATAATGATAATTATAGTTGACAAACAATCAAGATATGATAAAATAACTATGTCAATAAAAAACAAGGAGAGAGAACTATGGAAAACCAAACCACCGTAGAAGGTAAAACCAAATTTTGCAAACACTGTGGCGCTAAAATCCCTGAGGCAGCTGTTATCTGTACCGCTTGTGGTTGTCAAGTAGAGGAAATGAAGAATCACGAGCAACCCAGCATTGTGATCAACAACGCAAACGCAAACACCAATGTAAACAACAACCAAAATGGTATGTACCCCGGACGTCCCAGAAATAAATGGGTTGCATTCTTACTGTGCTTCTTCCTGGGATACTTAGGCGCTCACAAATTCTATGAGGGCAAAGCCGGCACCGGTATTCTTTATCTGTTTACCGCAGGTTTGTTCGGTATTGGCTGGTTTGTGGACTGTATCAATCTCTTATGCAAGCCTAACCCCTATTTTGTCCGATATTAATCTAGCTTAACCCTTATTAAAAATTACCGGAACGCAATGTGTTCCGGTAATTTCTTTATTTAACATCACAACCAGGCTAATTCAGAAACTTTTGCTTGATTTTCTCTGGAAAAATGACTAGAATATAAAATATCTGTGATTCCGTGAAAGGAAGATGCTTTATGAACCAAATTTACATTCCCGCAGGCTACAAGCCTCCGCTGGGCTCTTATGAAACCCAACGGGCGATTGCTTACATCAAAAAGGCATTTCAGGAGGAATTTGCCGGCGCGCTGAACTTAAAACGTGTGTCTGCTCCTCTGTTCGTTACCGATGCCTCGGGACTTAACGATAACCTGAACGGTTTTGAGCGTCCTGTCAGCTTTGATATTCCCGCCGTGGGTATGGACGCTGAGGTTGTCCACTCTCTGGCAAAGTGGAAGCGCCTTGCCCTGAAGCGGTACGGCTTTGGTATGGGTCAGGGTTTGTATACCGATATGAACGCCATTCGCCGTGACGAGGATCTGGACAATATCCACTCCATTTACGTGGACCAGTGGGACTGGGAAAAGGTCATCTCCGCTGAAAATCGCAATCTGGACTACTTAAAGCTGATTGTAAATGCCATCGTGCGGGCGATATGCGACACCAATGACCGTTTGCACGTACGTTTCCCCCAGATTCGCACCCAGCTTTCCCGGGAGGTTAGCTTTGTCACAACCCAGGAATTAGAGGATATGTATCCGGATCTGGACGGCAACGCAAGAGAGACCGCCTATGTAAAAGACCACCACACTGCCTGCATTATGCAAATCGGCGGTGCGCTGCGCTCCGGCAAGCCCCACGGCGGCCGCGCGCCCGACTACGACGATTGGCAGCTTAACTGCGACATTTTCTTCTGGGACGAAACCTTGCAGAGAGCCCTGGAAATTTCCTCTATGGGTATCCGTGTGGACGCAGAGGCTATGGACCGCCAGCTTACTTTAGCAAACTGCAACGACCGCAGAGAACTGCCCTTCCACAAAATGCTGCTCTCCGGCGAGCTGCCCTTGACCATTGGCGGCGGTATCGGACAGAGCAGACTTGCTATGCTGATGCTGGGCTGCGCCCATATTGGCGAAGTGCAATCCAGCGTTTGGGACGAGGAAACGGTAAATGCCTGCGCCAAGGCCGGCATTCCTTTGCTGTAACAACCCAAATACTGTCATCGGGAAGGTGCATTCGCACCTGTGGCAATCCCCCACATAAGATGGGGATTCCCACGGCTTGCTTCGCAAGCCCCAGAATGACCAAAAAACGAAAAAAGAGAGGACTGTGCCGTCCTCTCTTTTTGTTTGTCTTAGTTCTTGGGGGCGTTGGCCAGCAGATACTTTTCTGCCTCGGGACACCACAGATTGTTGTGAGCCTTGCAGATCTTATCCAGCTCAGCAAACAGGGGATCGGTCTTGCCCTTCTCCTCGAATTCGGAGATAGCGGTCAAAGGCAGGTTGATGTGGTTATAGATCAGCTTCTTGCCGCCGGGAATAGAGGGCAGATTCAGTGTGGTTTCGATAGCAGCGTTCAGACCGCCGATGTGGGTAACCAAACCGGAGGGATTCAGCTTGCCGGCATTCATCATTGCAATGGCTTCCTGCATATCGTTGG
>JAZNDB010000092.1:0-4011 GCA_045587845.1 Faecousia sp. | reverse complement strand
CCTTTTGCTTGTGCCAGATGGGTGGGAAATCCACACCGCCCTTGAAATCGGCAATGCAGACGATTGCGCCTTTCTTTAATGCCTGCATGGAAGACCTGTCTTTTTGAGCTTTTTATCTATCTCTTCAGGGGACTCTCTATTGGCAATACATTCCCACCAGATCCTTCGCTCAGGAAAAGCTGCGTCGTATAGTTCTTGGGATTTTTCTGGCCCAAGACCCAGTACAGCACAGATTTTTACCACCGCTTCCTCGGTAGTATGGTAATTCCTACCACGATGGTCAGTGTCAGCGATCATACGTCCAATTGTTGATCTGGACAAACCAGTTTCGTCGGCGAGCATTTGTTGTGTCTTCTTTTTTCTCTTTAAATGATAAAGCAGAAGATCAGCAAAGGTCTTTGCTTCATTTGGGCTTTGCTTTGGTGTTGTATAAACCAAAGCGATTCCCTCAGAATATTATTTCGTAATAGAACCCTGCGGGCCGGAGGTGGTCTGTGTGGTTTGTATACGGATGAAATGGCATCTCTTGAGCACAAGGTTAGCTACCATAACAACCACCTCCTTTGGAAGAATATCGGTGTGGTGAACAAATAAATTGTCCACCTCCGACACGCAAAGCCCATCACGCTTAGAAGTCATTAGCATAAACAAGTTATGCAGCGTTTCAGTACAGTGCAATGCATGGATTGGCACTGTGTTTAGAAGACAAAAAAAGAGCACAGTTAGAAACTGTACTCATACATTGCGGTGCTTTTATGCACCAAGTAATTCAATTATCCTTATGGGCATAATATCCCTAAGGCGGTAAGAAGACATGTGCTTCAAGGAAGCAAGAAATAATCGGACACTTTTGATTGCTCGCGCAAAACATAGGAAACTTTATCATAGTCAGTATATCACATATTCCTTCGTAAGGTAAGAACTAATTGTAAATTCTCGTGCAAATATGTCCATTATGTGTATTTTCTCAGAAAAACCGCCTGCAAGCACAAGCCTGCAGGCGGAAAACTTACATTTTGTCAATCAGAAGGAATACGGCATTTTGCTGATCTTCGCTGAGCCTGGACCAACGGTCTAAAAGCTTCTTCTGGGAAGTAGTAAGAGAAACGGCAGCATCTCCCTCTGCGAAAAGCTGAGACAATGTAATACCAAAAGCTGTGCAGATCTTTTCCAATGAGGGGACGGTAGGGATCATATTTTTGCGATACCAAGAGGAGATGGTAGACTGGGGCAACCCGGAACGTTCCGCCAACTGATACTCAGTCCAACCCCTATCTTCACGGTACTTGGTGATAGTTGCAAGAATGTCTTTCACAATACGCACCCCTTTGCTTGTGTTCTTCGTAAATTATACTGCAATAAATCGTTGCATTTTAATAATTCTTATCGTATAATTACTACGATAAACACAAGCATATGAGGTGGTGAATATAATAATATATCCGCATACTTGCGTGAGGGCAGGCATGCGGATTTTGCGTTTTTCCATTGCTGCTTGATTTTGGGTACAATATTACTATCAAAATCAAGGAGGAAATATTATGAAACTATCAAATAAGGAAATACAGGAATTTGCAAATTATCTTTGCCGGGAAGAGAAGAGTGCAGCGACACAGGAGAAATATCTGCGGGATGTGCGGGTATTCTGCGTTTATGCAGACGATAACGAGATTACAAAGGAATTAGTTGTTGCATGGAAAAGACATTTGGTGGAACAAGGTTTTGCGGTTCGTTCTATCAATTCCATGCTTGCTAGCGTGAACAGTCTGCTGGACTTTTTGGGGTTATCCAACTGTAAGTCGAAGAACATTCGGATGCAACAGCAGACCTACTGCACCGAGGACAAGGAATTGACCAAGGCGGAGTATATGCGTTTGCTGGATGCGTCCAAGAAAAACGAGCAGTTAAACCTGGTGATCCAAACTATATGTGGTACAGGAATTCGCGTTTCAGAGCTGCGATATTTTACCGTGGAGGCGATCCGGCATGGCGAAGTCACTGTGGACTGTAAAAGCAAAACCCGGACGATCCTCGTTCCGGGTAAGTTGAAGAATATTCTGCTGAACTATGCTAAAAAACACGGTATTACCACCGGATCGATCTTTATTACTAGAACAGGAAAACCGCTAAACCGCAGTAACATCTGGTCTGCTATGAAAAAATTGTGCGAAACGGCCGGGGTGAAACCATCAAAAGTCTTTCCACACAATCTGCGAAAACTCTTCGCCCGCACTTTTTACGGCATCGAAAAGGACATCGCCAAGCTGGCCGATATTCTGGGACACAGCTCCATCAATACTACCCGTATCTATATTATCACAACCGGTGTAGAGCATCGTCGTAAGATCGAACGCTTGGGCCTTATAGTCTAGAAAAAGAAAAACCACATAATCAGAATTATGTGGTGCGGCAAGCCCCGAAAAGGCAAAATATGTATATAAATACAAAATAATTATATATCTGCATACAGCAAAAATCAAGTAGTACATACACGGGAAACGCAAAAAATATCGAATTAACAAAATTATTGGCAGCACAAACACACCCTCGCTGACTGTTTTTGCAAAAAACAAGTGAGGGTGTACATTTCTATGCCCAAAAATGGATATAGCAACCAGTTTGGTCTGTTTATCCGATTCTGGAAATATACATAATTCTGATTATGTTGTACGGCAAGCCTGCGAAAAGCACCCAGGAGGTAGGAAAATGGTAAACAAAGAAGCCACAAGAGGAAAGACAGCATTGTTAAAAACGCTGTGTGTTGTCCTGGCGATCATTTTGATGGCAGGCATTGCAACTATTGTTGCGCTCACTGTCCATGATGCCAAGACGGACGCACAGATGCAGAAGGTTGAAAATGGGCTGTCTGCTTACGAGCTTGCAGTAGAAAACGGCTATGATGGGACACTGCAGGAATGGCTGAAATCTCTGTCCGGCAAGTCTGCCTATGAGATTGCAGTTGAAAACGGATATAAAGGCACAGAAGCTGAGTGGAACAGCGCATTGGCGTCTTTGAGTGCTAGTGCCTCTGTCAGTGTAAAGACTGCTTCTTTTAACGAAAAGGGTGAGTTGGTATTGACACTGTCTGATGATACTACTGTGAACATCGGCAAGGCGCAAGGCATTAACGGTGTGAACGGTAAGGATGGCGCAGACGGCAAGGATGGTGCCAACGGTAAAGACGGAACGAATGGTAAGGATGGTGCTAACGGTAAAGATGGCGTTGGCATTACCAATGTAGATATCAATGATGCGGGTGAACTGATTTTGCTGTTCTCCAACAACCAGAGTGTCAATGTGGGCAAAGTGGTTGGAACAGCTGGAGTTGCCGGACCCAAGGGCGAGGATGGACTGTCCGCTTATGAAATTGCCGTGATGCTTGGAAAGACCACTGCTGCCACAGAAGTAGAGTGGATTGAGAGCCTGAAGGGCGAAAAAGGCGATACCGGAGCAACTGGTGCTCAAGGTGAAAAGGGAGACAAAGGCGACAAGGGTGATACTGGCGCAACTGGCACTGCTGGTTTGTCTGCATACGAGATTGCCCAGGCAAATGGCGTAACTCTGTCTGAGCAGCAGTGGCTGGAATCTCTCAAGGGAGAAAAGGGTGAGACTGGTGCAGCTGGACAGAATGGCTTAAACGGCAAGTCCGCCTATGAGATCGCAAAATTCGCCGGTCTGACTACAGCCGCAACAGAGTCTGAGTGGATCGAAAGCCTGAAGGGCGAAAAAGGCGACACCGGCGCAACCGGCGCCCAAGGTCAAAAGGGCGACAAGGGTGAAGACGGTATTGCACCTCAAATTCGCATCAATTCTGCAACTAACGAGTGGGAAATTTCTGTTGATGAGGGTAACACCTGGACCACTACCGGTGTGAAGGCGACCGGTGCTAAAGGCGATAAAGGTGATACCGGTGCCACTGGCGCGCAGGGCATCCAGGGTGAAAAGGGTGATACCGGTGCAACCGGTGCTCAGGGCGAAAAGGGCGAAGATGGTATCGCACCGCAGATCCGC
>JAZNDB010000091.1:0-3420 GCA_045587845.1 Faecousia sp. | reverse complement strand
ATGTTTATCGGGTATGGAACAGTGATAAGCCTTGCGTGTTTCAAAGGAAATTTGTATATATTGACCCCAGAGAGGTTGATATAAATAGAATGCGACAGGCGGCGGAATATTTCCTGGGTGAGCATAATTTTTCTGCTTTCTGCGCCAATAGCAGAACAAAAAAATCTACTGTCCGCTACATTCACAGTTTAGAAGTCGAGCGTTGCGGAGATGAGTTGGTTTTTACAGTAACCGGTAACGGCTTTTTGCACCATATGGTGCGCATTATGGTAGGAACACTGTTGGAAGTGGGCAGGGGAGAGCGAACAGCAGAAAGCATCTTAAGCTTGTTTGATGGCAAACGGGCCGATGCAGGCGAACTGATTCCTGCCTGCGGTTTGTGCTTGACGGAGGTAACCTATTGAACATACAGATATTCGGTAAAAGCAAATGCTTTGACACAAAGAAGGCGGAACGTTATTTTAAGGAGCGGCGAATCAAATATCAAATGGTTGATTTAATTCGCTATGGACTGTCCGGTAAGGAATTTGAGACAGTCCTGCGTGGCGTTGGCGGAGTGGACAATTTGATTGATTGGAATGGAAAAAGTCAGGAAATTACCATAATGAAGTATATGGAGGATTCCCGGGCAAAAGAGGATAAACTTTTTGATGATCCCTCTTTGATGCGCACACCTATTGTACGAAATGGTAAGTTCGTGACGGTTGGCTACTGCCCCGATGTTTGGGCAAGCTGGGAATAATTGAATCACATAACAAAAGTAGTTTCCGTTTGCGGAGACTGCTTTTTTCTAATAAAGGCTTGCAAAAATGCTGAAATAATGGTATTCTAGGAGGACAATATATGGTGAGGATTCTTGACGCGTTGAACCGGTTCGTATGGGGATTTCCAGCCTTGATTCTGATTCTCTTTGTTGGCTTGCTGCTAAGTGTGCGAACGGGCTGGGTTCAGATCAGGTTGTTCCCAAAAGCAATTCGCGCCTTCTTTTCCTCAGCCGGACAATCCGATGAAGAAAATGGAACTTCCCCCTACAGAGCCCTTTGCACTGCACTTGCGGCTACTGTAGGAACTGGTAACATTGCCGGTGTTGCCGGAGCAATTGCGATTGGAGGTCCGGGCGCAATTTTCTGGATGTGGATCTGTGCCATACTGGGTATGGCGACCAAATTTGCAGAGGCTACACTCTCGGTTCGCTACCAGGTGCGAGAAAAAGATGGCTCCTATATTGGCGGACCTATGTATATTGTCCGTAATGCCATAGGACACAAATGGCAGTTTCTGGCAAGTATTTACTGTTTTTTTGGCGTTGTGGCTGCATTTGGTGTGGGCTCAGCCACACAGATCAACGCAGTGCTTGGGGGCATTAACAGCGCCGTAGATGCCTTGGGCGGAAATGAGTCAAAAATAGTCAATATTCTAATTGGAATTATTGTTGCTATGGCAGCTATCCTTGTTCTGTTTGGTGGCGCCAAACGAATCGGTGATGCTGCGACTTTTTTAGTGCCCTTTGCATCGGTGTTTTATCTGGTTTTGTGTTTTGGCGTCCTTGCCGCTAAGGCCTCAGCGATTTATCCTGCATTTTGCGCAATTTTTAAGGGCGCTTTTTGTCCACAGGCAGTAACAGGCGGTGTGCTTGGATCGGCATTTCAGGCATTACGAATTGGCGCATCACGTGGTGTGTTTACAAACGAATCGGGTATGGGAACGGCTGGTATGGCCCACGGCGCAGCACGGGTTAACCATCCTGTTCAGCAAGGCTTGATGGGAATTATTGAGGTGTTTTTGGATACGATTGTCATTTGCACAATGACGGCCCTGGTGATTCTGTGCAGCGGCATTCCGGTTCCTTACGGACAGGACTTAGGTGTGCAAATTACCACGGACGCATTTGCCCACGTCTATGGCAGTTGGGTAACAATTCCCCTTGCTATCTCTCTGTGCTGCTTTGCCATTGCTACAATACTGGGCTGGGGACTTTACGGCGCAAGGTGCGCCCAGTTCCTGTTTGGAATGCACGTGTGGAAACCTTTTGCAATTTTGCAGGGCATATCGATTGTATTAGGCGCAATTCTTAGTACAGGTACAGTTTGGTCACTGTCAGAAACGGCAAATGGACTAATGGCAATACCGAATTTGCTCGTTCTCATTTTCTTGAGCCCTGAGCTTACCAGACTTGTTAAGGAATATAAAAGTGTTAGCACAATAGCTGCTATCGGAGGTACAAATGAAAATATCCAACAAAGCAAATCTATGCAGTCTTTCTCCAATGCGGAAATTTCATCCGTTCGCAGTAGATGCGAAAAAACAGGGAAAGACAATTTATCACCTGAATATCGGTCAGCCTGACCTGCCAACACCTCGCGCGTATTTTGATGCAGTTCGCAGTTTTGACAAGGCTACATTGGCATACGACGCCTCTCCCGGAACACCGATTCTTATTGAGGCAATCCGCAAATATTATGCAAAATTAGGTGTGCAGCTAACCGCAGATGAGATTTTTATTACAACCGGCGGTAGTGAAGCGTTGCTGTTTACCTGTTTAAGTATCCTGGATGAGGGCAGTGAGGTAATTGTTCCTGAACCCTACTATCCCAACTACGGTACATTTATCAATGCTGCAGGCGGCAAGATTTGTCCGCTTCCCACAAGACCTGAAAATGGATATACTTATGCAGACCGCAGTGCTTTTGAGAAACTGATTACACCCAATACCCGCGCGCTGATGATTACCAATCCCGGAAATCCCACAGGTACGGTTTTGACGGAACAGGAAATGCGTCTGATTGCGGATATCGCAAAGGAACACGACTTGTTTTTGATCAGCGATGAGGTTTATCGTGAGTTTTGTTATGATGACAGCGGTGTGATTCCCTGTATGGGGCGCTTTGATGATATTGATGAAAACTTGGTTATCATCGATTCCGTGTCCAAGAGATTTTCCTCCTGTGGTGCCCGTATCGGTTGTGTAATTACGAAAAACAAGCAACTGCAGGTTGCTTTACTGAAATTCTGCCAGTCCAGATTAGCGGTAGCTACATTGGATCAAATGGCCGCAGCAGCTTTGTATGACGTGGACGAAGGCTACATTGAAACTTCTGTTAAGGAGTATAGACACCGCAGAGATGTTTGTATTGCCTGCCTCAGAGAGATTCCGGGCGTGCAGGTAGAGGTGCCGATGGGCGCTTTCTATGTGATGGCAAAACTCCCCGTCGACGATTCGGATAAATTCCAGCAATGGTTGCTTACTGCGTTTGATGATAACGGCGACACAGTGATGTTTGCGCCCGGCGCATCATTCTATGCCACCGAGGGCAGTGGCATTAACGAAATTCGGATTGCTTACGTTTTAGAGGAAAAGAATCTTAAGCGGGCATTGGAATTACTTGGAATGGGTATTGCCCGTTATCGCAAAGAGATTAT
>JAZNDB010000090.1:0-2821 GCA_045587845.1 Faecousia sp. | reverse complement strand
AAAGATCGCGGAGGCAGTAACGGGCGGTTATAAGAAGATTGAAAAAGGCGTGGTCGACGGCTACAAAAAAATTGAGCAGGGCGTCGTGGGCGGCTATGCGAAAATCGAGGATAAGTTTGTGGATGCTTACCTCACCAAAGACGGCGAAACCGTCGAAGAGGCAAAGGCAAGACTGAAAGAAAACAATAAATAGAAAAGAGGCCAACCCCGGCAACGCAAAACAGCACCCCTGCGGGTGCTGTTTTGCGTTGGTGGAGGAGGGTGGATTCGCCCGGCTGCGGCCGGGCGAATCCACCCTCTCATGCGCCTATACCCGAAAAACCACAATCCTTCAGAATCGTGGTTTTTTCGGGCAGCATTGAACTCCATGTATATTGGGGGATAGGTTTTAATAACCGTAAGAACCGAAAAGTCTTAGAGTTGCAACAGATTTTTGGTGTTTCGATTTTTCAAGCAGTAGTTGTTTTTGTGTTTGACCTAAATATGTAGTGGTTCCCAGCATTGCCATTCGACGCCCCCGTCAGGATTCTGAATCGGACGCACAATAATTTTAATTTTTACAGGGAACGAGCCTGTGTATTGAGGAACACAACGGAAGAAGAAATGAAGATCCGATTCTTTTTTTACCCGGACAGCTTGCGGAAGGGCGGAAGATACTTTTTCGGGAATACGGAAGTTTTGAACTTCACCATAGTAGCCAATACTGCCATCGGGCATTCGCCTTTTTTCTAAAACGACAGGCGTATGATCTTGCTGCCCGGATCGATTCCAATATGCCAGAGTCACTTCGGTAAAGGTAACGTCGTAATGCTCGATGCTCTCTCCGAGAATGAATATCTCAATTCCTTTTCCTGCACCGCCCTTGTTTATGCATGTGACAATTGTTGGGTGACCAGCGGTGCAAGAACCTAAACTATAAGTATGGTGCTGAAGGACAGGGAGTTCGGTGCTTGCGTGGCTAACGGGCATGGAAAAATGTAAATACTTGATTTCACACTCCGGTATGGTTTCGGAGAGATCCTCGAAAACAGAATAGCTCTGCGCAAAGGGGAGTTCCAGCTCCGCAGAAACTTCTCCCAATACTTCTTCTGCAAATATATATTGTTTCTTTAGCGCCTGCTCGAATTTGGGTATATCAGAAACAGTTGCTCTCCATGCAGATAACCCGGTTCTTCTTCGTATACCAAGTCCGGCACTGCTGCCAACACTCGCCCATGCGTCCAGTTTCTTTTGTGGATTCAGCAGATTTAGATAAATATAGTCGCTGTCAAAGCAGGAAATTCGCAAAGTATCGCTATTTAGTTTTGTAGAAAGGAGATTTGCAATGTCAAGCTGTTCATTGAGGTCATCAAACAGCATCCCGTTTTCGCAGACTGTAAACCATTGTGATGATGGCAAACTAAACACAGCAAAGCTTATATCTGCAGATTCTTCAGCCGAAGGACGGAATCCTCTATCCAACAACATAGCAGATACGCATTCCGAAACCGCTGCCAGGTTAAGAACGGAATTTTTACGAATGCTGATATTTGAAAACGTACTGCCCATGCTATCGCCTCCTGTAAATCGTATATTTTTAATGTATCATTTATGTGGTAGCGACACAAGGATAAAGTGATTTCGATCTTTCGAACCCACCCATACAAAGCCAAACCGCCATCCTGTCGGATGGCGGTTTTCGCTTTGGCTGTTACGAGCCGTTTAGATGCCACTATGCTTGGGAATCATCAAAGCATTTTATAAGCAAAGTGCATACGATGCAATATATTCAACGTCCGTGTTTGCCGTGCGTTTCGGATCGTTTTGGACAAAGCGAATGTCCAAACCCATATCCTTTGCGGCAAACGCAAAATGGCAAAGCGCGATGCCGATATCGATCATCTGCATATCCAGCTTTCCTTCGTGTCCGAAACCTTTGCTGCGCTTGAGATAAAAATGCGCAGCATGATCCGCGATCACAACGCGCCAGGGCTGTTTGTTTACGGCCGAGGGCGCAAGGCGAACCATTTCCAAAGGCGCAGCAAACGGATCGGCTTTTTCCTTGAGCAGCGGCGTGTCAAACGAGCCGTCAAAAAACAGTTCTTCAAACGGAAGGCGTTCATCGGCTTTGATTGTCTTTCTCATCACACTCTCGCGAATGGTCATTTTCTTGGCGGGGTAACCCACAGGACTTGCGCAAGGCATCATTTCGTCCTCATCAAGCTCCATTGCCTGTTCAAAAGCGCTGCGGTTCATTGTGCCGCCAAGCCATACCGTACCAAGGCCGAGCGACTGCGCATACAACACAAACGCCTCAAAGGAATACCCAAACGCAACGCTTGCGTTCGGTATGTTTTTGATTTTTCCGCCTACATACAGCTCGGTACCGCTTACAACAGGACAGCTAAGGCCGTCTTTCTTCGCATCAAGGAATTTGAATGCAACGGGAATATCAAAGGGGTTTTGGATCTCCTTGGCAAAGGCAAGCAGTTGTTCCTTTGTGTTTTCATCCAGTGTTCGGCCGTCATAGGAGCGTACACTTCTTCTTGCTTTAATATGTTCCGTAATGTTCTTCATAGACTCGCACTCCTCTTCACTCACGATTGCATGGATACCATTATGATAATACATCATCATATAACAATTTATCAAATTGATTATACGAAGTAAAGATTTATATAGTTGAATTAAGGTTTCGTCATTTGTCGGATTTGATGGATTCGAATCCACTCGCCGAGCCCCGTGCAAAACGAAACCGCCATCCTGTCGGATGGCGGTTTTTGCGTTGACTGTTACGAACGGTTTAGATGTCAAGTTTATATTACAAATTCTTAATCTCTTC
>JAZNDB010000089.1:0-2800 GCA_045587845.1 Faecousia sp. | reverse complement strand
AAGGCCGCTGAGTCTAACGGTATCATCCACCTGCTGAACTCCGGCGCAGCCTGCCTGGATGCCTCCGGTGTCTGCACCGACGAGAACCGCAATGCTGTTATGAAGAAGTGGTGGTAAGTCACCCAGCAAGATATCAAGAAGATGACCGACGCCACCGTATGGTGCGAGGCCGGCTTCGACAACTTCCGCGGCGGCGGATTCTCCAGCCACTTCAATACCTACGCTGAAATGCCCTGTACTATGATCCGTCTGAATCTGGTGAAGGGTCTGGGCCCCGTGCTGCAGATCGCAGAAGGCTGGACCGTCAACCTGCCCGAGGAAGTCAACGACAAGCTGATGGAGCGTACCAACCCCACCTGGCCCTGCACCTGGTTTGCGCCTCGCTGCGACGGCAAGGAAGGCTCTCCCTTCAAGACCGCTTATGAGGTTATGATGAACTGGGGCGCTAACCACGGCGCCATCTCCTATGGCCACATCGGCGCCGACCTGATCACCATGTGCTCTATGCTGCGGATCCCCGTATGTATGCACAACGTTCCCGAGGACGATATCTACCGTCCCGCCTGCTGGAACGCATTCGGTATGGACAAGGAAGGTCAGGACTACCGCGCCTGCGCCACCTACGGTCCTATGTATAAGTAAGTTTCCAAAACAAAAAAGGGCGGTCCCCGGACCGCCCCTTTTTAAATCACTTCAGTTCCTCTGTCAGTTTTATAATCCGGGCAAAATTCTCTGCCCCTTCCAAAAGACCCATCGCATCTTCCAGATCTTTACCTACGCACACAACACCGTGCCCCCCCAGCAAAGCCACCGGGCGACCCTCCAGCGCCTCCTCAATGCCTTGATGGATGGCGTGGGTGCCGTGTTCCCCGTAGGGCAGGCATTGAATGTTGCCATAAATCATATGCAGAAACGCATCTTCGGGTGTTTCAAAATTCTGCAATTTCATAGCGTGGGCCGTCAGGTAAGGGCAATGGCAGTGGATTACCGCGCCAATATCCGGCCGGGCCTTATAGGCCGCCTCGTGGAGAAAAAATTCTGACGATTTTTTCTCTGTGCCGCCGATCTGCTCTCCTGCCGGATTTATCACACACACCTGTTCCGGTGTTAGCGTCAGTTTCATTTTATGGGACGGGGTAATGTAAATATTGCCGGTAGACCGGTCAATTACAGACAGATTCCCCTCCAGGCTGTTTGCCAGCCCCTTTTCTTCCGCAATTCTGGAAAACTTTGCTACCTGTTCTGCAAACTGCATTTTGGCACCTCCGGTACTGTTTTCCTCAATTATATTATTAAATTTTAAGGAGGTCAACTGCTATGTTGAAAAATATCCCTTCCATTCTCTCCCCCGAATTGCTGAAAGTCCTGTGCGAAATGGGCCATAGCGACCGCATCTGCATCGGTGACGGCAACTTCCCCGGCGCATCTATGGCAAAAGCCAAGAACGCCATCTTCCTGCGGGCTGACGGCCACGGCGTTCCCGAACTGCTGGACGCCATTTTGCAGGTGTTCCCCTTGGATACCTACGTGGAAAAGCCCGCTATCCTGATGGAAAAGATGGACTGCGACAAGGATTTGACCATTCCCGTGTGGGACGAATACAAAGCCATTATCGCAAAGTATGACAGCCGCGGCGCAGAGGCCGTGGGCAATATTGACCGTTTCGATTTCTACGATGAAGCCAAGGACTGCTACTGCATTCTGCAGACCGGTGAATCCGCCATTTATGCCAACATCATCCTGCAAAAGGGCGTCATTAAGTAAGCTATGGGCATTTTGATTTCTGTTTTGGAGACCGCCCTGCCGGTATTTGTGATGCTGGGTATGGGTATGCTGGTCCGGAGCAAACAATTTATCTCCCGGGAGGGTATGGACACCTTAAAAAAGGTGGTTATCAACCTGACGTTGCCTTTTGCTCTGTTTCACGCCTTTGCGTCTGCTTCTTATTCTGTGGTAGCCGTCATTCTGCCGCTGATTATGTTCTCCGTGTGCTGTTTGATGCTGGGTCTGGGCTTTCTGATTGTACGGCTTTGCAAATCAGACAGTAAGCTCTCCCCCTTTTTTGCTGCCGGCTTTGAGGCGGGGCTGCTGGGACTTCCCTTGTTTGCCCTGTTGTTTCCCAACGAAAGCACTTCCCGCTTCGCTATGCTGATGCTGGGGCAGGAATTGTTTGTTTTTACCCTGTATAAGACCCTGTTGACCGGAAAATCCAGCGCAAAATCTATGGTGAAAGATATGTTTACCTCTCCCACACTGATCGGCGTGCTATTGGGTTTGGTGGCAGGCGCAACCGGTCTGTACGGAAAGCTGCACACCTGGGGTGTGGGCGGTATTGTGGATTCTGTTACGGACTTTGTCTCCGCGCCTACCGCAGCGGTGATTTTGCTGTGCCTGGGCTACGATTTTGTGCCCAAAGAAATGCCTTGGAAGAAGACCGCAGGTCTGATTGCTATGCGGCTGAGTGTTGCCGGCGCTATGTTGGCGCTGCTGCTTTTCCTCAACCGCACGGTGCTTGGCGGTATGATTTTCAGCGGAGCGCTGATTGTTTTGTTCATTGCGCCGCCCCCCTTTATTATCCCTGTTGTTGGCAAAGATCCCGCGGAATGCGCAGATATTTCTGCCTCCTTGACCGCTATGACCTTTGTGACAATGCTTCTGTTTGTTCTGCTCAACTGCATTTTCCCCGTTGGCTGACATCTAAAACCCCCTCTATGTAGCACGCTACATAGAGGCGGCTTTTTACCGAATCAGAGTTGCCACGGATTCGACGGGGGTCAATTTGTCCCAACTGATTTTGGGG